>CAOJRP010000023.1 GCA_948442015.1 uncultured Erysipelotrichaceae bacterium | reverse complement strand
TTTAAAGAATAATTATATCACTATGTCAATATATTTTTTTATGCGATTGCCATAATCCTCCTATTGCTTATTTTATTTAATATATGTTATAATGTATTTGTCGAAGAAATTCGCATAAAATAATTAAGGGAATATTTAGTTTTACAGTGCTAAATGTCTACCCAAAACTAATTTGGTTTGACATTTAAGTCAAAGACTTAAGTGTCATTTTTTTATTGCTAGCACTAATAGAGTGGTAGAAAATAAAATGATAGCAACTAGTCTCAAAAACTTTAATTTAAAAGTTTTTAATTTCATTATTATCAAACCTCCTCTCTATATAAAGATTAGAGGTAGACACTTTAGCAACTATTCCTTAAGCAAATTATATTACAAATTTTTGTTCGTATCAATATAAACTGATTAATTTTATAAAACTTCTAACTCCACTTCATCATTATTATTTAAAAGAAAAGCATTACCATCATCTGTATCTAAATGAACTTCAAAGTAAGCATCATCACTAATTCGAGCGAAGGCTTCTACTTCGCCTTTTTTTAAAGTATCGATTTTCACTTTAATACTTTGTCCCTCTTTAATATTATATTTATCACTTATTTCCTTAGTTATGTGAACATGCCTTTCTGCTATAATACAGCAATTATCTAAAGTAACACTTCCCACTTCTCCTACTAGTGTAATACTTTCACTATTATCTAGTACACTACTTTGCCTAATTGGAGGATTAAGTCCTAATACTCTAGCATCAGTCTTGGATATTTCAACTTGGTTATATTTTCTAAATGGTCCCATAACACGGACATTTTTTATTTCATTTTTATTTGTTTTTATAGTTACAGTTAAAGAAGAAGCAAACTGTCCTACTTGATTAATATCTCTTAGTTTTTCTAACTTCCTATCCCCAAACAAAATTTTAAAAGTATCACTAGTTAAATGAACATGACGATTACTAATACCAACTGTTGTTTTTAACTCCATAGTAAACCTCTTTTCTTTATATATTATACATCATATTTCTTTTGTTGTATAATAGTCTTTGAAAGGACTTAAAACATGGAAAGATATCGGGAAATAGAAAAAAGTATTATTAAGAAATATCGCAAAGTTATTTGGAGTAAGTTTGTTAAAGGAGTTAAAGATTATGAGCTTATTAAAAATGACGATAAAATTGCGGTTTGTATAAGTGGGGGTAAAGACTCTTTTATCCTTGCAAAATGCATGCAAGAATTACAAAGACATGGGTTAATTAATTTTGATTTAAAGTTTATCGTAATGAATCCTGGTTATAAAGAAGAAAATTTAAAGAAAATCAAAGAAAATGCTAGCATGCTAAATATTCCTATTACTATATTTGAAACTGATGTCTTTAGTGTCGCTAATAAGCTAAATGAGAAAAGTCCTTGCTATATGTGTGCTAGAATGCGAAGAGGTTACTTATATGATAAAGCAAGAGAATTAGGCTGTAATAAAATTGCTTTAGGACATCACTTTGATGATGTTATCGAAACAATTCTTTTAAGTGTTTTATATGGTGGTTCTTTTGCCACAATGATGCCAAAAGTGCATAGTGAGAATTTTAAAGGTATGGAGCTTATTAGACCACTTTATCTTGTTAAGGAGCGAGATATTATTTCATGGTGTCATTATAATGAACTAGAATTCATTAATTGTGCTTGTTCTTTTACAGAAAAAAATAGTGAGGAAAATAAAAGTAAACGAATACTCGTTAAGAAGCTAATTGCAGAGTTAAGAAAAGATAATAAATTTGTTGAGTATAGTATTTTTAAAAGTGTTGAAAAAGTTAATTTGAATACTATAATTAGTTATCATAATGATAGTGTAGAAAAGCATTTTTTAGAAGAATATGATAAGACTAAATAAACAGATTGACTATATACTTCAATGACGTTATACTTAATTTAAGGTGATTATATGATTTATATAACAGGAGATAAACATACCGATTTTAGAAATATATTTTATCTTTGCTATAAAAATAAAACTAAAACAAATGATATCTTAATTGTCTTAGGAGATTCGGGAATAAACTATTATAGCGATGATAAAGATTATTTACTTAAAGATACTTTAAAAGATTATCCATTAACTTTCTTTTGTATTCATGGAAATCACGAAGAAAAGGCTGAAAATATAAAAACTTATAAAACAAAGAAATTTCATAATGGACTAGTATATTACGAAGAAAAATATCCCAATATTTTATTTGCTAAAGATGGAGAAATATACAATTTTAATAACCATAAAGTATTAGTTATTGGTGGAGCTTATAGCGTGGATAAATATTATAGATTAGAATATGGATATAACTGGTACGAAAGTGAACAACCAACTGATGAAATAAAAAAGAAAGTTAAAAATCTACTAGAAAGTATGAATAATAAAATTGATATTATTTTATCCCATACTTGTCCTTATAAATATTTACCACGAGAAATGTTTTTAGAAGGAATAGACCAAAGTACTGTAGATAATTCTACAGAGTATTTTTTAGATGAAATTGAAAATAATACTACTTACAATAAATGGTATTGTGGCCACTATCACACTGATAAAAAAATAGACAAACTAATCTTTATGTATCACAATATAGAAGAATTTAAATAATTATATAGGAATAATATTCTTCTTTTGATAAACAATATAAATAGATGTAAATTTTGCAAAAAATTAGCACTTATAGTTGACAAGTGCTAATCATAGTGTTATACTCTAATTATGAAAGGAAGCGAATTAAGATGAGTTTAATTCCAAGAAGTTTTTATTTAGATAATCCATTTGATGATTTTGATTCTTTAAAGAGCAATGAATTTAAATGTGATATCTACGAAAAAGATAATATTTATCATGTAGAAATGGATATTCCTGGATTCGACAAAAAAGACATTAAAATTGAATGTAATGACGGATATTTAACTATTAGTGCCGAAAAGGAAACAGAAGAGAATGACGATGAAGATAAAAAATATATTCGTCGTGAAAGAGTATATGGTAAATATCAAAGAACTTTTAGTTTTGGCGACATTGAAGAAGATGCTATTAAAGCAGAATTTCAAAATGGTATGTTAAAAATTACTATTCCAAAAGCTGAAGTTAAAGAAACTAAAAAAATCATTAACATTGATTAAAAAACCAGTTCCAACGAACTGATTTTTATTTGCTCTTCTTTTCTTTTTTTGTTTCTTCTTTTTGCTCTATAACAAATCTAAATATTAATGCTGCTATAATAGCTCCAACTAAAGGTCCTACAATAAATACCCATAGTTGTTCTAAGTATAAGTGATTTGTTGTTAATAGAGCTGGTCCAAAACTACGAGCAGGATTAACGCTAGTGCCAGTAAATGGAATACCAAAAATGTGAACTAAAGCTAGTGTTGCTCCAATTATTAAGCCGTTATTGGATTTTTCTTCTTTTTTGCTTGTTACACAAAGGACAACTAATACAAAAACAAAAGTAAGAATTGTTTCAATAACTAATGCTGCAATCATAGTTGTTTTCATAGGACTTAGTTCTAAGAACCCATTAGCTCCTAAAGACTCATAACTATTAAGAATTAATCCTAAAATTTCAGTGCCTGCTACTGCTCCAATTAATTGTGCTAATATGTATTCGATGCATTCTAAAATAGTTATTTTCTTATTAATTAACATAGCAATAGATACTGCTGGGTTTACATGACATCCAGAAATACCTCCAATTACATAGCATAAAGCCATTAAAATAAGACCAAATGCTAGTGCTATAGGAACAATTGCTAGTATTACTAAAGGATTAGCTATTTGATTAGCTACAACAGCTGTACCACATCCGAATAACACTAAAAGCATCGTACCAATTAACTCTGCAAAAAACTTTTTAATCATCTTTTTTTCCTCCTTAGTTTAATTATAATCATTTTTAAAGTTTATTGCAAATGTGAGTTTCTTTTTACTAAATTAATGATTTTCTTTTTCTAAAGCCATTTTTAATTCGCGACTTATTTGTTTTTCATCATAATCTACAGAAATAAGATATTGAGAAAGTTCCCTTTTAAAATCTTCATTTTGAGATTTATTGGCTTCTAATAAAATCCAAGGAATAATAATTAGTAAATCAAATCTTTTTCTTCCACCTTTTAAAAAATCTTCTAAAGTCGTATTTTTAATATCTTCATAAAATTCTCTATTATCAATCAAATAATCTTCTTTATTAGTTTTTTGTACATTAGTTGGGCAATAAATTTCATAATAGATATCTTTTTGATATTTACATAATGATGTAGGGTCATATGCATATTCGCCTATTTCAATCCAACCATGACCTGCATATTCCTTTCCATTTTTAAATTCTAATTCTTTAGTATCTCCTCTTACTAATATAGCATCATCAAAGCATAGAAACATCGAAAGACTTCTTTCATAACATTTTTTAATTCTCATAGATGGATTTAAATACTTGATATCCATAGAAACAGGGAGACCACAAAAATAAGTATGGCTCATTTTTTGATAAAATACTTCATCAAATTGTAATATATTTTTATTTTCAATTCCCATTTTTATTAGAGCTTGCATTCTTGCAAAATATTTGGTTTTTTCCTCACTATCAAACATATTTTTTCCTTCAATCTTTAATTTAAATTGATTTATATACTATCATATTTGCTTAATTAAAGCAAATATATTATAATAAGCAGCGTTTGGAGATGAGATTGACTATGTTTAAATATGCAGAAGATGAATTGTTAAAAGAATTAGATAAATTAGAAAATGAAGTAGAACCAATAAAAGAAGAATTGGATAATATTAAAGAAAGATTAGAAAATATTACTAAGTATAACAACTTACAAAATAATAATTCCATAAATGGAATTATATCTTTTATATGTTTTCTTTTTGGAAGTGGACTTGGTGGTTTCGATATAATATCATTAAATAACTTTCTATCAGCAAATGTATTAAAAAATGGAATTGGATTTCTTATAACTTTAGGAACTATAAGTGTTGCACTTCTAGGTGTCATGGGATTAGGAATAAAATATATAGCTTCTAATAATAAAGAAATTAAAGAATTAAAGTGAAAAGGTGTTAAGAAAGATAAAAAAGAGGAAAGTATTCTTTTAGAGAAAAAAGAAGAACTTACTAAAGAAAATAATATATGCCAAGAGAAAATTGAACAAGTTAACAAAGTCTTAGATCACATTAATTTTTATAATGAAAAGAAAGATAACATTTACTACCAAGCAGATACTAAAGAAGATTTTTTTGCTAAACTTGATAAAGTAACAACTTTTAATAGCTTTTTACAAGAAAAACCTGATTATAGTAAAATCCATTCCGATTCTTTTGTTGAACCAGTTACATTAGAAAACGATAATATGATTTTAAAAAAAGTTCTAAAATAAAGATAAAAATATTCTTGCATTCTATTAAATTATTTTGTATTATAAAACCTGCAAGGAGGAATTACTTATGATGAATCTAAAACAAGAAAATAATATTCCTTCTCTAACTTTACAATATAACAATAAAAAATTAAAAATGCTTAAAACTAAAGACTACATAGAATGGACATTTAAAAGTTTTGATGCCGATAATACCTTTATTATTACTATGGAAGATTATGAAATATATGAAATATTTTTTATATTATATAATGATATAAAACAAAGAAACATTTTTGATGAAGAAGATATTAGTTCTTTTTTTACTAGTTCTTATATTAACGAACCAGTATATATTAACAATGAAATTAAAACTACTTTAGAATATAAGCAACTATTTAATAATGATAAAATTAAATATAAAAGTGATAGTAATTTAAATGATGAACAAATAGTTATTACTAAAGGAGAAGATTATTTTAAATTAGTCTTTAAAAGTAATAAGCCTACTACTATTAAAAAAATAATTTTTGGTTACCTTACTACAAAAGATTTCAAATGTACAAAACCTTTTATAAGACTATTTGATAATTTAGCTAATATCGATTTAACATATCATCAAATTAACTTTTATGAGCTATCAAAAACAGCAATCTAAATTGCTGCTTTTATAATCTTATTATTCTCGTTTAATCTCTTATCGTTTGGTTCCATTTTTAAAGCTTTCTCACTATAATATAAAGCTTTCATTAAATCATTAGTATAAAAATAAGCAATACTTAATAAGTCATAAGCAGTATAATCAAAAGTAAAAACTTCATTAATATAGAACCTCTCATTAATTTCTATTTCTAAGGCTTTATGAACTAAAGGAATCAATTCTTCATACTTACCTAACTGATATAAAAATAAAGCTTTTTCCATATAAGGATCACGTAAATAAGGAGTTTCTTTAATTGCTTTATCAAGCCATAATTCTGCTTCATCTACTCTATTTAATCCCATATAACTTCTTGCAATAAAGCGCATTGAAGCACTTCTTTCATCCTTCCAAGTAGCACTTTCTAAATTTAAATGTTTAATCAATGTATCAATCGCTTCATTATATCTCTTATAATACATATATTCTCTACCTAAATAATGCATATTTCGGTCATTGTTTGGGTTTTCTTTAACAGATAATTCTAAGAGTGGTAAGTAACTACTTCTTGATTTTGTATTATCAGGATAATGATTTAAGGTAATTTCATCAACTGTTATAGTATTCTCTTTTTCTTTTTGGTACTCCAATATTTCATGAACAGGATTTACCCATTTATAATCATTCCTTGTATGTGTTTTTTCATAATAAAAACTTACTTGTGGCTTACCATCTTTTAAGCTCCAATTATAAATGAATCGACATCTTGTTGTATCACTTTTCCAAGACTCTTCCAGTTTTTTTCGCCATCCTTTTTCAAACACTTCATCTAAATCTGTACAAACACATATATCAGCATCTTTTGGAACAAGTTTTAAAGATTCGTTTCTAGCAACATCAAAACGCCAAGGATTAATTACTTTAGTTTTAACATTAACTTTTCTTTTTTTTAATTTAGCAACAGTTTTATCACTTGAACCTGTATCAAGTACAAAAATACCATCTGCTTCACTCATTGAATCAACCCATCTATCCACAAATTTTTCTTCATTTTTACATATTGCATATACGTATATTTTATATTTTTTCAAAATTCTCACCTCCTACTAAAAAAGGGAATTAAATCCCTTTATTAAATAATATTAGTTATTAGTTTAATAGTTTTACACTAAGTGTTGCATTGTTTACTGAACCTGTTGCTGCTTCTGTTGATGTAAGAGTCATATTAATAACATCTCCTGCTTGTAATGTTCTAATAACACTACCACTATAAATGTTGTTTTCACCATCAGAGAAGACATTTGTAAGTGTTGCTGAATCAATTTCTGTTCCGTTTTCTCTTACAGCTAAGGCAATTGTTGCAGAGTTTGTTGAAGTGACATTAGCTGAGTAATTTATTTCGTAATCTCCTGTTTCATTAATAGTTATACTATTAGCAGGTGTGTAAGTAACTCCATTAATAGGCATAGAAGTTGGAACTTCAACAGTAGTTGGAACACCAGTTGTTAAAGCAAGTACTTGAGGTGAATCGTTGTATCTTCCACCATATGCAGCTAGACCACTTTCTCCACTTGGTCCAGTTGCTCCTGTAGCTCCCGTAGCTCCTGTTGGGCCTGTTGGGCCTGTTGGGCCTTGAATTCCTTGTGGACCTTGGGGACCAGCCTGACCTGTTGGACCTGTAGCACCAACTTGTCCAGGTAATCCTTGTGGGCCAGTTGGACCTGTTGGACCCGTTGGTCCTTGAATACCTTGTACTCCCTGTAACCCTTGTGGACCTGTTGGGCCAGTAACACCAGTTGCACCTGTCGGACCTGTTATACCTTGTATTCCTTGTAATCCTTGGGGACCAGTTGCTCCTGTGGCTCCACTTAGACCTTGAACTCCTTGTGGTCCTGTGGCTCCTGTTGGGCCAGTTGGACCAGTTACACCTTGTACTCCTTGTAATCCTTGTGGGCCTTGTGGACCTGTGGCTCCTGTTTGACCAGGTAATCCTTGTGGACCTGTAACTCCTGTGGCTCCAGTTGCTCCTGTAGCTCCTGTTGGTCCAATTGGACCTTGTAATCCTATAAATCCTTGAGGACCTGTTGGTCCAGTAGCACCAGTCGCTCCTGCAGGACCTGTTACACCTTGTACTCCTTGTAATCCTTGAGGACCTTGTGGACCTGTGGCACCAATTAAACCTTGAACCCCTTGAGGTCCTGTAGCTCCTGTTGGACCCGTTGGGCCTTGAATTCCTGGTACTCCTTGAGGGCCTGTTGGGCCTGTTGGACCTCCTGCTGGGCCTGTAGCTCCTGTTGGACCTGTTGGACCTGTTACTCTTGCTAATGCTATTAATCTTTCAACATCTATGCAACAACCACAATTATTTGGCATGGTTTTTTTTCCAATCATTATTTTACTCCTTTCACTAATAGTATATTAAGGGCAAAATAATTTGAATATTATTAATAACTAGAAAAACTAATATTTTTTAATTTATATTTTCATAAAAGAAAGACTGCAGGGTCTTTCTATATGTTTTCATTTCTAATTGTCTCTATAATATTTTGTTTATTTATTTTACTTAAAGAATATTTCATAATAACTATTATTAAAGTAAAGACAAAAGTTATTGCTAATAAAATAGCTAAATAAGGTGGTTTAAATGGTATTATAAATTCACCATTAACCAAAGCTTTATGAAGTAAAACTGAAAGTATCAATCCAAGAGGAATACCAATAATTAAAGATTTTAAACCATACATTATACTTTCCAATCTAATCATCTTATTAAATTCTTTTGTCGTCATTCCAATACATTTTAAAACGGCAAATTCTCTTCTTCTTAAATTCATACTAGTAGTTATTGTATTAAAGATATTTGTAATTCCAATTAATGCTATAACTGTAATAAAACCATATAGGAATATTGCTACTAAAGTAAATAATGACCTCATCGCTTTAGTTTCTTCATTAACATTATATAGATAATAGTTACTTCGATTGTTTTTAATCAAGTCTTCAATATCATCTTGTAACTTATCTGGTTTATTAGAATCAATATAAAGAGTTTTTCTATTATTATTGTTATTTACGACAACTAAATTATTATCATAAAATTCATCGCTAACAATCAAATAAGCAAGACTTCCAAAATCTCCCATTGGTTTAACATTTGTTACTGACCCTATTTGAAAGTCAAAATTATTTTTAGTAACTTCATCAGTGCTACTTTCCATATACCCATTAATAGTTTCTCCAACCTGATAATCAAATATTTCTATTTCGCTTCTTTTAGTCTTCTTACTTTCTTCATCATAATAAGTTCCAACATAAGTATTTATTAAGATAGCTTTATCTTTTATATCATCATAGTTAAGTCCTAACTTTTTAATATATTCATTATATTGATATTCTCCTAAAGCTTTAATAGGTATATAATAGTATTCTGTATCTTGGTAAAATCCTGTTGCTTTTTGATACAAAGAAGTTAACTTTGGTTTTATAATATTATAATAATTATTTTCTCTAACAAGAGCATAATCTTTAATATTATCCATTTCTAGTACTTCATTAATGGTTTTTTCATCATCAGAACTATCATTTTTAAAACTTAAAGAAATATTATAATTTTGTTCTTTAATATTTAAATTAGTTATATCAAAAGCTAAATTAACAAATGTTGATAAAGCAATAAATATTGTAACACAAACAACTATTGATACGATAGTTGTACGATATTTCTTTTTATTTCTCTTTAAATTTTTATAAGAAACATCTCCACCAATTCCAAATAAGCTTTTTATTATTTTAGGACTTTTTAACTTTTTAGATTTAATCATAATATCGTTATTGCTTCTTATAGCTTCTATAGGAGAAGTTTTTGAAGCTTTTTTAGCACTACGCATTGCGGAAAAATATATTGTAATAATAGCAAGAATGATAGATACGAGAATAGCTAAATAAGATAAACTAAAAATTAAAGATAAATTTAAGCTATCTTTTAAGAAATAATTAGTAATAATTATTAAAATATAAGATGCTACTAATCCTAAGATAATTCCTAAAGGAATAGCGATAACTTCTAGAACAAATGCTTCAAAATAAACATTTTTCTTAATTTGCTTTTTTGTCGCTCCAATACTTGATAACATCCCATACTGTCTTGTTTTTTCTGTAATCGAAATATCAAAACTATTTTTAATACAAAATACAGAAGTTACAATTATAATGGCAATAATAATTATTGCTACGACAAATAATGACCTTATTGTACTATCTTCAAAAAGTGATGACTCTAATCTAATTAACATGCTATTTGTATTTATTTGATACTTACTTCTTTCTAATTCTTTTGAAGCCTTATCAAAATCTTCGACTGTTATTTCTTCAGTCATTCCTGTATAAAACCACTTAAAAGATTTCTCGCTAATTCCTAAAATACTAGCCATCAACTTATTTTTATTTTTTAAACCACTTTTAGTAAGTCTTACATAAACATCAGCATAATCTTGTTCCTCATCTAACGTTGTAATAATAGTATATCCTGGTGCATCAAAAGACTCTTCCGTATAAGGCAGTCTTTCCATAATACCTACTATCTCATAAGATTTTTTATCACTACTAACAAATACTTCTTCTTCTAAAAAAGGATTATTTTGATTTAAAATATCTTCATCTACATATCTATTTCCTATTTCTAAATCAATTGTATCTTCAACTTTATAGTATAGACCGCCATTATTTTTAATATGACTAGAAATAACTACTTCATTCGCATTTTTAGGTAATCTTCCTTCAATTAAATTATTTTCTTTACTTTGTAAAGCCTCATTAGAATATCCTTTGACAAATAAATAAGGTTTATTTTCATTTTGACTATCTACTTTAGCATAGCCTATAGAACTTGTTAAATAAGTTTTTTCAATCTCTCGATTATTATTAAAGTATTTCAAATCTTCCTTTGGAACATCATATAAGATATAGTGGTAGTCACCTTTTTCTTTCTTTTCATATTCAATTAAAGAAACTCTGGCACTTACTACTAGACTTGAGACAGCGACGATTAAAGCGGTAGATAAAATAATTCCAATTATTGTAACAATAGTTCTTTTTTTATTTAGTTTTAAACTTTTTAAAGTTAATTTATTAAGAAGGTTCATTTTAATCCTCCTCTACAATATGGCCGTCTTCTATTTTTATAATTCTATCAGCAATGGAAGCAATTTCTAAATTGTGAGTAATCATTATAATTGTTTGTTTATACTTTTTATTCGATATTTTTAATAATTCTACAATTTCATCACTTGCTTTGGAATCTAAGTTTCCTGTTGGTTCATCGGCCAAGATAATTGCTGGATGAGTAATAAGTGCTCTTCCAATAGAAGTTCTTTGTTGTTGCCCTCCAGATAACTCATTAGGCAAATGTTCTTTTCTTTTTGAAAGTCCTAGAGTTTCAAGTAATTCCTTTAATTCTTCTTCATTAACTTTTTTACCATCAAGTTCTAAGGGTAAAGTAATGTTTTCTAAAACATTTAATATCGGAATTAAATTATAAAATTGATAGATTAATCCTATTTGTCTTCTTCGAAATATTGCTAGGGCATCATCTTTCATTTTATAAATATCTTCTCCATCAATTAATACTTTTCCCCTTGTTGGTCTATCTACTCCTCCAATTAAGTGAAGAAGAGTTGACTTCCCACTACCAGAAGCTCCAACAATAGCTACAAATTCGCCTTTTTTAACTTCAAAAGAGACATCATCAAGTGCTACTACTTTTGTTTCTCCTTTACCATAAATTTTTGTTAAATTTTCTACTTTTAAAATATTTTCCATAAAAATTTTCCTTTCTTAAAACAAATATATGATAAATAAAGTGACTACTAAGTGACAAAAAGTACTGTTTTTTATTCAGCACTCCTATTTCATTTTTTCCACTACTTCTTTAATAGACTTTAATTTATTTTTATTAATGCAACCATTAGAAGTCAATGTTGGTTCAATAAAACCACCTTCGTCAAATTCATTCCAAGAATAAATCAATATTAGATTATTATTATTTTCTTTGGCAAACATAAATGTTTCTTTTAACGCTCTTTTCAATTCATTTAATGTTGGAGATTTTATAAATTGTTTGTCAAAATCTTCACATTTTTCCCAAGAAACAGGTGAGTCATATCGAGGTTTTTTGTCCCAACCTGTAGTTATCCAAGGAACAACATTATTAATACTTCGATATTCTTTCCACTTAGATTTTTCTAATTTACTTAATTTATCATAACTAATACCATTTTTATGAGGCGTACAATACGCTGTTATTGCATCCAAATTAAATAATTTATTCATAATTTCAGCTTGTTTTTTATCCCAAACCATTCCAATAAAATAAGGTTCATAAGATTTACATTCTCCTTTAAGAAAATTTACAATTTCCAACAATTCTTCATTTACATTAAATAAATATACAACAGGTCGATTATCAATTTTTAGATAATTTTCTTTTGAAAACTGGCTAATTAACCATTTAGCGTCACTTGTTGTAAAAGGATTTGTTCCAATAATTAAACACCACTTTACCTTTGTTTGTTCTACTTCTAAAAATAAATTTCTAGCTGTATCTAAGAAAGAATTAAATGGGTACCAACAAAAAGCAAAATAATCAATACCATATTTACTAGCATAATCAATTTCTTTTTTGATTATTTCAGATGAAGTACATCTTATTTGGACACCATTTTTCGTTTTAGTAGCATAAAATGGTAAACGTTTATGATACTTTTTAGGTGATAAACATTTTTCAACTTCTAAACCTATAGGACTTAAATCTCCGATCCAAGCATCCCATCTTATCGCTCCAACTTTTATTTTCTTATTATCCATAAAAACCATCTTTCAATAAAAATTAAATTATAATCTAAAAATAATTTCCATTCTATATAAGAACTAAGTTTAGATATATCTTCTGAAACTTTTATTACTTTAATTACATTATATATAATTAAAAAACTATTATCTACTATATTTTTAAAAAACAAAATTCACGATATTTTTTCCAAAGTCAACTTTTCTTTTTTCTTTTCTTCTCTTAATTCAATAATTCCCATTTTCACAAACTCACTTACTTGAAAATAAAGTTTTCTCTTATTATTTCTAGAAAACTGTTCCTTCATTATAAAATCCGTACCTAAAAAAGCACTGCTATCTTTCTTATAAGTAAATAGCTCTAAAATATTCATTATTAAACCAATATCACAAGGAATGTAATAGTCTATACAGAAATTTAAGCTATTTACTTTAATAATATGTCTTTTAGAACTTTTATAAAATTCACTTTCTTTTCCATATAAAAAATTTAATAAGGCATCAATGTCTTTTAAACTTTTATTAGAATCCTTGTTTAGGGATACTATTGATAATAAAACATTATATCCTTTTTTATCCTCTACATTTTCACATACACTATATAGGTTAGCAGTAATCATAAAAATTCCTCACTTTACTCAGTTAATTGACACAACTTAAATATAAATTTATATATTATTTCTAACAAATAACTTTAATAATTTTTATAAACCAAAAATACTTTCTAATAATTTTTTCAATTCTTTGGTTGCTTCTGCACTCTTTTTTTCTTGTTCTTTTAAATCAATAATACTATTTTTTAAAAATTCAGATACAAAAAAATAAAATTTTTTTCTATTTTGCAAAGAAACTTGCTCTTTGGTAATTAAAGTGTCTCCTAAATAGGCATTGGTATTCTCTCCATATGTAAATAGTTCAAAAACTTCAAGAAGAACACTAATATCATAAGGTAGAAAATACTCATAACTATCCAATTGAATAATACTTTCATTAGTTCTTTTTTCATAATCACTACCTATACCGTATAACTTGTTTAATATATTATCAACACTTCTTAGTTGTTCAAAAGAACATTCATCTAAAATGGAAACAGATAATAAAATTTTATATTCAATATTTTTATTAAATTCATCAAAGTACTCACTTACTCCTAAAATTTTTCCGTTAATCATTTAAATCCCCTCTTTTGCCTAATTATTATAGCATATAAAAGCAAAAAAACAACTACATTTTGATATTAGCTGTTTTCTCAATCTTATCAATTTCCTCACGATTATTTAAAGCAAGACCGATAACATATATATATGCTAAAAGGTAAACCCATAGCATTAAAATTACAATATTAGCAAGTCCGCCATAAAAAACACTATAATTAGCAAAATGGTTTATATAGTAAGAATATAAATATGTTGCTAATATCCAAAAAACTGATGTAAATACCGCTCCATAATTGACAAATCTACTTGGTAATTTCCGATCTGGAGCCATAGTATATAAAAGTTTTATAAAGAAAAATATTATCAGCCAGCTCACTGGTCCTTTTAAAACATTAAAAACCCTAACAATATTATTAGTAACAACTGTATTAATATTTACTAACTTAATCATATCAATTATAATATCTCCAAAGATTGGAATTACTAGAATAAATAAAAATAATAAAACAATAAAAATAGTCATGATAAAAGCTTTAATTCTTCTTCTTACAAAACCATTATCGCGTATTTTATAAACAGTATTTGAGGTGATAATCATTGCTGCTGCTCCATTTGATGCAATAATAAATCCTAATATTAAAGTTATAACATACCCAATACTTAATTTAACTCCAGAAACCATTGGTATTATATATTCTGCGACACTGTCCCCAAAAGACCTTGTTAAAAATCCTGAGATAAAATCCATGGGAAGATTTAAAAATGAAGCGCCATAACTAATAACAGTAATAGTTGGTACTACTGATAAGAAGAAAAAGAAAGCTAAATGCCCTGGTAAAACTAACATTTCAGGGCGCATTAAAGCATTAACAAAATTTCTTATAAATCTTCTTATATTTTTCATAACTATTCTTGTTCCTCTTTTTTCTTTTTCATATCATCAACAGCTTCATTAACAGCATCTTCAATAGTTTTAATATCATCAACTATCATACTAAATCCAATTGTAGCACCATATTCATGTGGCATAGTCTTAAATTCCTTATATAATTTTCTAATATAACTAACTACTTGTTTTTCTTCATATCCCACTAAATAAATTAAAAATTCATTACCATCTGTTCTAATAATATCAGAATTATCAATTTGTGTTTTAATTAAAATATTAGCTGCGGCTTTAATTTGTTCATCACCAGCTTCATATCCTAAAGTATCATTGATAGTCTGTAAATTATCTAAGTCAAGGACAATCATTGCTTGAGGATAAATTGTATTTTTATTCCAAGAATCAATGTTTTCATTTAAATAATTTCTATTCTTTAAGGAAGTCAATTGGTCAATATATTTAATTTTATCTTCTTTCTTAATTTTACTAGTAATTTTCACCTTTTTACTACTACGATAATAAGTTATTAATAAGAGTATTATTATTCCTAAACCTATTAAAATGTATTTAGCAATTCTTCCCAATGTCTTACCTTTTTTAGAATTAATTAAATGATTAAATAAACCAGCATTTACTATTTCTTTATTGTCTAAAGTACTTATATATTTAGTAAATAGTTGATAGAAAGAATTATCTTCTTTTACTTTGAAATTATATGTGCTTTTGATTGTTTTTACATATTTACTATTATAATCATTAAATAAAGTATTAACATAATAATTATAGATTTCATGATCTATTACAATAATTACATCTTTTTTTATAAGTCTTTTTAATTCTTTTTCATTTTTATAAGTATTAACTTTTATAAATCCTTGTTCTTTTAAGTATTTAGATAAAAAACTATTATCACTTACATAAACTTCTTTATCTCTTAACGATTCAATAGAATTAATAACTATATTATCACTTTTTTTTGCAAGAATATCATAAGTTATAGAAAGTCCATTATCTACTGTTTTAAACTTAGTATCTAAATCATAATAATTAAAATAGATATCAACTTTTTCATTTTTTATTGCATCTATAAAATCATTATAATTTTTATATTTAGTAAACTTAAAATCGGTATTAGTAACACTACTAAATTTTTGCAAATATAAGGACATTATTCCCCCATAATTACCACTAGTTATTACTTCATAAGGCATATTATTTACAAAGCCATAATTATATTCTTTAGCTTGAATATTCGTTAATTCTTTTTCATTTATATTTAAAGCTGTTGTTAAAGCATTTAAAATGTTATTATTTATAGATTCTTCTAATTTTTCAGACTTATAAATTGAAAAATATTTTTTTAGTATCGAACTAAATGGATCATTATCAGCAATTTCATAAACAAAATACTTCTTTATATCACTATAATGCTTATATATTTTATAGTCTTTGCTAAGAATTGTCGACATATTTTCATCTAATGGAACTAAGATAAATGTTACTTTTTCTTCACTTTTCAAATCATTTAATAAATCCTCAAAAGTATCATAATTTATAAAGTTAATATTAGATTCTTTAATATAATTTTTAATTAAATTTTCATCTGTATTTAATATACCAACATTAATTTCTTCTTCTAAATTATATACTTTATTATTATTTCCAACTAAAACAAAATGTTCTTCTTTAAAAACAAGCTCCTTATCATTAAGTTCTGTTACAATTTTAAAAGAACGAGCTCCTACTTCTTCTCCTTTATTATAAGTAATGGGATTAACTGTTATATTATATTCATTTTTTATTTCTTTAATAAAATCATAGAAAATACCACTACCACTTTTACCAGCAATATCAACATTATTGATAATATTTACATTTTGGACATTACTTATATTATCATTTATCCATTGCTTTTCTGCGACAGTTAATTTATTTTCATCTTTTAGAAAAGACATTGTAATTATAGTTGTAAGAATTAGAAAAAATATTATTATTAACGATATAATTATAATTCTTTTTTTATTTTTCATTTTGGCACCTCATTACTCTGTTGCCACATCGGGCTTTTCAGTAACTTCGTTATTATTATTCCATACTAAATTTGTTCCATTAACATTTTTAGCACCTGATATGATAAATCCATTTCCTGTCTCATTTTTCTTTTGTTCTAAAGTAAAATGAAAATCATAGAATTTTTTCTCTTCATCACTAAATTTGCCTAAAAGCTCTAAAGCTTTTCCTTGAGCTTCAACTAATGGAGCTGTAGCAACAAAATTCATTTTAACATAAATTATTTTTCCTGTAACTGTAATTTTTGATGAATCAATTAATGGTGAAGTATCAAGTTCCGTTTCTAACTCACTTAATCTTGATTCTTCAATTTTAACTTCATCAATTCCATCTAGTCTTTCACCATAGACACTACTGTCCTTACTACCATAAAAATAGCTTATTAAACAAATAGCCATGACAATAATACAAATTAAGACAATACTCATCAAAATTACAAATACTCGATTATTTTGGTAAAACTTTTTGATTCCCTTCATTCTTTTTCACCTCTTGATTTAAAGTATTTTAATTATACTACATATTAGATTTTATAGCAAATAGGTGAATTTTAGTATTAGATACTTTTTTCTAATTTTCTTATTTCTTCCACTTCTTCAAGAGATGGTAAATCAAAATCTAATAAAATAGCCATATCTTCTAGGGCAGAATCAACACAGTTCCATAAACGTTCATCATAAGGATTAGTAACTGTTATGTCTCTATAGTGTCCTTCATAAAAAGGATTTCTTGCCTCACCTTCCACATAAACTTCAAAAACAAATTTTTGATTATGCTTAGAATGACGATACATTAATTCGATAGATTTAGGCACAACAACAATGTTAACTACATCATAATCTTTCATTGCTTCTTCACTAAAATAATAATCAGCATTTGGGTCAGTAAAAATTACTACTTGAGCATTTCCTTTATTTAAACTTTGAAGGGAATCTAATTCTCTTCCACACTCAGCAAGGACATCTGAATCAAGAAATATTGAGCCATTAATACGATGATGAAGCATTTTTCCAAAAGTCGTTTTCCCAGAATCAGGAAGACCAGAAATAAGGACTAATACTTTTTTATCTCTATTTATATCAACATATTTATATTTGCATTTTACTTTATCGACTGTTTTTAAAACAATATCATCTTTTTTTCTAAAATATTCTATTATACATTCAGAAACTTTATTTACATATAAAACTTTGTCGCTTAATAGTTCTTCATCATTAAATTTTAAATTCAATTCATCACATAAAGCAGAAATACTATCTCTTACAGCAAATATTTTTTTAGGATAGTCAAATTTCAAGCCATATTCATGCCATATCATAGCTGATAAATGTTCTCCTCTTCTTTTTGAAAACTCAAAAGCTGTCATAACAGAAGTTGTAATTAACTCTTCATCTAATAACTCGATATTTCTAGGGTCGACTAAAACTAATTTAATTAACATTTCTTCTGTTAAACACTCTTTTGGAACAAATTTAATTTCGGTATTTACTTTGAAAGTATTAAAATTAGCAAAAACGAAATCACAAACTTTTTGTGTACGTTCTATCTTTTTTAAAGGAGATAAAACTGAAGGACGATTTTTCTTGCCACTAGCAATATATTTTGTTAAATCGCTAATTATTTCATCTTCTGTTTTAATAACATTAGCCATAAATTCACTTCCTTAACTTTTTTATTCTACTAGAATTTCTAGAAATTGCAATATTTTTTATTCGTTAAAAAGAAAACTATTTATTAGTTTCCTTTAATTCTAAGTCATATAATCTCTTATAACTTTTATTTTTCTTTAATAACTCTTTATGAGTTCCAATATCTAATACTTTGCCATCTTCAATGAAAATTAAACGATTACTATTAATAACTGTTGATAAACGATGAGCAATAATCAAAATTGTATATTCTCCTTGCATATTTTGGATAGCATTTTGAATATCTCTTTGGGTTTCATTATCTAAAGCACTTGTTGCTTCATCAAATAGAATAATTTCCGTTTTTTGAACTAAGGCTCTTGCAATAGCTAGACGCTGTCTTTGTCCACCTGAAAGAGATACACCACCTTCACCAACTATAGTGTCATATCCCTTAGGAAGAGTCATAATAAAATCATGCAAACAAGCCATTTTACAAGCTTCTATCATTTCATCTTCAGTTAATCCTTCTTTTACTAAGCTTAAATTTTCTCTTATACTCATATTAAAGATATAAGGGCTTTGATTAATTATGGAAATATTTCCTCTTATAGAATCTTTATCTAATTCATTGATATTAATTCCATCAATTGTAATTTCTCCCTTATTAGTCTCGTATAATTTACATAAAAGATTAAAAATAGTTGATTTACCAGAACCACTTTTACCGACAAAAGACACTGTTTCATTAGCATTAATTTTAAAATTAATATCTTTTAATATTGGTTCATCTTTTTCATAGGAAAAGGATACATTTTTAAATTCAAAATCTCCATGAGCTTTTCCAAGATGTTTAGTTCCAAATTTTTCCTTTGCTTCACTTTCAATAATTTGAAATACTCGATTAGCAGAAAGATTAAAGTCTTTGATATATTCCATAAGCATGCCAACATAATCTAGGGTATATATAACTTGGTTACGATAACTAAACAAAATCACTGCCGTTGGTATAATTAACAATCCTTTTTGTATTAAAAATATTACTAAAATAATATAAGTAAAATCTAAAATAACACGTAGATTTCTATAGACAAATTGATAAGTTCGACTTGTAAAAAACATTTTGTATCGCCATTCTTGAGCCGTTGTAATCCTGTCTTCCGATTCTTTTAAAAAACTATCTTCAGCATTTAAAACTTTGACATCTTTCGCACCTCTTACTAATTCGGAAACTAAACTTGTTGCTCTTTCTTTCTTTTTACGGTACTCTTTATCATTTTTTTGAAAAACATCATTTTTCTTCTTTTGAACTAAAAATAAAATTATTAAAAAGAATAAATAAAATACAAAAATAAATTTATTTAATATAAAGATACTTACTAAAATTCCTATATTTGTAATAATTTCTGTTAAACAATCACAAATATTTAAATATATATCGGCAATTTTTCCTGAATCACTAGATATTCTTTCAATAAAATAACCACTTGACTTTTTATTAAATTCATAAGTTGTTGTTTTTAATATTTCTGTTGCTATTGCAATCTGAATGTTTTTTAAAGTTGTACGATAAAACTTTGTTTCATTACATCCAGCTATAAGTAAAAAAATGTTCCGCATTATTTCTAACACAAAGACAGCAATCGAACTATAAAAAAGCTCTTCCCATACTCCATTTGAAATATTTAAAATCTGTTTTGCTGTAAAGATAGGCACTATTGCCCCAATTACACATAGAATAATCGATACAATTATATAGTAAATAAAATTCTTTTTACTTTCTTTCGCATAAGAATAAGATTTTTTTATATTCTTAAATGTTTCCCATTTTTCTTTTGGAAATTCTACCTCTTGTTCCATTTTTAATCACCACTAATGCCAATTATAGCAAAAATCTTTTTTTAATGCACCATATTTTATTAAAAAAAGAGTTTTCTCTCTTAATTATCTGTAATATCTAAAATTTCTTTAACTTTAGGAATAGATAATCTAACTATACTAGATATATCTTCTAGACTGATTTTTTTAGCATACATAGCTTTAATCATCTCAATAGTTTTTTCTCGTTTACCTTGCTCAAGCCCTCTTTTAGTACCATCCTCAAATCCGTCTTCATAACTCTGCTCCATGTTAGCTAATTCATGATCATATGCCTCCCCAAATACGGGATCTTCTACTACTTCTATCGCTTCACTTACATACTCCCTCACTATTTCCACCTCTTCCACTAGTCTTTTTAACTTTTCAATGTCTTTCTCATGTATTCCATATAAAAACTTCTCGAGCTCTGTTAAACTTTCTATACCTAAAGTGTAACATTTTTCTAAGACGTTGGGAAGGACCAAATTTACTACTACTATTTTCTTTGAAAAAGCTATTCCATCTTGATTCTTCAAATAAAATATATCTACTATATTCTTACTCTCTTTATAAGCAAAATTATTAAAATTTATTTGCATAACCATATTATACTTTTCTTCTCCTCTTATATTTTGATCATACAATTTAAATAAATATCCTAAATTCCTCTCATATATTTCTGGATTCTTATTATTATTTACTTCAATATTTATATAAAGATCATCTATCTTTGCTACAAAATCTCCTCTTTGTCCTTTAGTATCTTCTTTCCTCTTTGGTAATTCATTAGTTGTTAATTTCATATTTTTAAGTAAATCTTCATAACTTAAATTTGTTAATTTAGATACAATATAAGCTGAATATTTAATTCTTTCTTCTCTTTGAAACATAGTCTTAAACATTGTATCTGATACAATTGATGGTTTATCTTTATATTCTAATGTCTTCTGCCGATAAAGATCATTATAAGTCAAATCACTAAGCTCTTTAACTTCTTCTCCCATAAGTTTTAGTTTAAATTTTTCTTTTTCTTTTGTTTCTAACATTACTATCCTCCTTAAATTTTTTTATTATTCACTATATTCACGAATATTTATTATAGTATTTTAAAAATTAAGAATATTTGAGTAACCTTATAAATGGTTATAGGATAAGTTAAAGTTCTTTTAATATAAATAGAAAGTAGGTGAAAGTTTTTCTTATGTTCTTAATACTAAACATTTTAAATATCCGTGAATATAATGAATAATAGTTGCTTCTTCCCCTTTCACTCTTATTACTACACCATAAAAGTTCTATTTCCTCTTTTTTCTAAGAAATTTCTTTTCTTTTTTCTTAGCTCTTTGCAAAAACTAAATTATTGCAAACAAAAAACTGATTATTGCTAATCAGCTCATATATCTTTTTTACTCTATATTTTTATTTAATTCATCTTCACTAATAATCTTGACTCCAAGTTCCTTAGCTTTCTCATATTTACTCCCCGGATTTTCTCCTAATAAAACATAATCAGTTTTCTTAGTAACACTTCCAGTAACATTAGCACCCATTGATTCTAGCAACTCTTTATAATAATCTCTTGACTTAGATAAAGTTCCTGTTATAACGAATGTTTTACCGCTAACAAATTCATTTGAATTGTCTACTTCATTACCTAAATAACTCATATTAATTCCTAGATTTTTTAATTCTTCTAGATTATCTCTATTATCTTGATTACTAAAATAATCTGTAACACTAGTTGCAATAATTTCCCCAATCTCATTAAGCTCTTTTAATTCATCAAAAGAAGCATTAATTAAATTATCAATATTTTTATATTTACTTGCTAAAATAATCGCTTTTTTTCTTCCAATATGTCTTATTCCTAAACCAAATAAAAGTTTCTCTAAAGAATTATTTTTACTATTTTCAATATTATCTAAAATATTAGTAATACTCTTTTCACCAAAACCTTCTAAAGTCATTAGTTCCTCTTTATAATTTTTTAAATAATATAAATCCTTAACTTCTTTTAAATATCCCATATTATAAAAATCTTCAATTATTCTATCCCCTAAACCTTCAATATACATGGCATTTCTAGAAACAAAGTGAATTAATCCTTCAATATGTCTTGCAGGACACAACTCATTTAAACAATAATGATTAGCATCAACTTTTGTTAGAGTATTCCCACACATTGGACATTTTTCAATCATTTTAAAAGGAATGCTATTTTCTTTTCTTCTTTCCATTTTTACTTCAACAACTTCAGGAATTACATCTCCAGCTTTACGGATTGCTATAACGTCACCTATACGAATATCTTTTTCTAAACAATAATCTTCATTATGAAGTGTTGCTTTTCTTACTAAAGAGCCATCAACATGAACAGGTGAAAAAATAGCATTTGGAGTTACTTTACCAGTTCTACCAATAGTAAACTTAATTTCTTGTAAATCAGTTAAAACTTCTAAAGCAGGAAACTTATATGCAATACCCCATCTAGGAACTCTTGAAGTAAACCCTAAAACTTCTTCATCAGCCAAACTATCAACTTTTAAAACAACACCATCAATAGCAAAAGGTAAATCTTTTCTTTTTTCTCTTAAATCTTCGATATATTTAATTATTTCACTTACATTACTTGCAATGCTATTAAGTTTATAATTAGTTTTAAAACCTAACTCTTTTAAATATGCTAATGACTCACTTTGAGTTTTAATTCCATAATCTTCAGGATTAGGTATAAAATATGCCATAAAGTCTAAATTTCTTTTAGCAGTTATTTTACTATCTAATTGTCTTACACTTCCTGCAGCAGCATTTCTCGGATTAGCAAATAAATTTTCATTATTCTTTTCTCTTTCCTCGTTAGCTTTTTGAAAAGAAGCTTTACTCATATATATTTCACCACGTACTTCAATGTCAATCGGCTTAGTAAGTTTTAAAGGAACCGATTTTATCGTTTTAACATTGGTAGTAATATTTTCTCCAATAGTACCATCTCCTCTAGTTGCTGCTCTTACTAAAAAACCATTTTCATAAATTAAAGAGCCAGATAAACCATCCATTTTTGGTTCTAGAGTGTATTTGGGATTAGGGATTACTTTCTTTATTCTCTCATCAAAAGCTATGATTTCATCTTCATTAAAGATATCATCAAAAGAAAGCATTGGTTTAACATGCTCAACCTTCTCAAATTTATCAATTGCTTCGCCACCAACTCGGAGTGTTGGAGAATCTTCTCTTATAAAATTAGGATTATCTCTTTCAAATCTTTGTAATTCATTATAATAATCATCATATTCTTGGTCTGTTATTGAAGGTTCATCTAAAATGTAATATTCATATATCGCTTTATTTATTATTTCAACTAATTCATTATATCTGTCCATTTATTATCACCATTTATATTATATCAAATTAATTATAATTCTATAGATATTTTTTGCTATAAACATATTTAATATACTAATTCATCGTATTTAAATATTAACTTTTAATGATTTTCTTGCGCTTTATTTTTAAATTATACTTTAGATATTTACTTATTATTATATTTGATAAGCTGTACTTTCACTCTTTCCATCACCGTTATTTATTGTTATCGAAGATTTTAGGGTTATAACTGGTCTTACTCCACCTTGAGACCCACTTTCCAACCATTCACCATTCTCTAACCTTAAATGCCTGTACCCACAATATGTACATTCACATTCACAAGTAGAGTTGCTAGATTCCCCTCCAATAGTATTCACCCAAAAAGAATCCAAATCACCCCACTTACCAAACTGACGTCTAGGATAATGATATCGTTGACAGTTTCCTGACACAGTTCTTGCTAAAATTGATCCAAAAATATTCTTAACAAGAGTTAAATCTTCTTGCTCTGGTTCCATAATTGGACAAGATTCTACTATATAATCTGTACAATATCCTATTTGATTTTTATATCCTATATTTCTTGTACTTTTTACATACTTTTCATTTGTATATTGACTTGCTATTGTATTTAATGCTCCAATATAATTTTTATATCCTATTTCCCCTTGAAAAAATATTCTTACACTTGACGCATAAACTGAAACAGCATCCACTGTTCCATCTTCATTTTTCTTTATTACTCGCCATAAATTTAATTCACTTGGATTTAGTGTATTTTGAGTACAATTGGCGTCATTCATACACCCTGTTAATTCTCCTGGTGGTGTATAACTTGTACTTGTTGGGGTCATTCTTATGTAATCTCCTAGTTCTACTTTATCTGATAAAGCTACTGGTGCTGTATAACAATATTGTCCTTCTGGACATTTCCCTGTTTTATTATATAACTCATCTAGCGAATCTTTGACATTTGTTTTACTAGTCTTATCACTACTATATGTTATATCCTTACTATTAAATATTGTTGTTGCTCCCACTGTCGTACTTATTCCTATTATTATACCTATTATTACTCCTATTATTTGTTTTATTCTTTTTTTCATATAATTCTATCCTCCATTTTTTCTTATTGTCGATAAAATTATACCCCCCCGACCTTTCGGTCAAGGGGGAAAATAAGAAATTGATAAAAAAGAATATTTTAGTATAATATGTAGTTATACAATTTATTCTAGAATAATAAGTTCAATTTAATCTATATTAAACAATATTTATTCCACATATTGAAGAATATTCTTATTTTAGTATTTAATTTATATTTTTTGAGAAAAATTATAATAATTAATTTTTTAGATTTTATGGTTGCAATTTAAATCTTTAAAATTATAGTTTTATTACACTAAATTTTTTAAAAGATTCTTCAATATAGGGAATAATATTATCTATTCTATCTCATAAGCTGTATTTATACTTTTCCCATCTCCACTTGTTAGTTTTATATCTTTTTTCAAAGTTAATATTGGTCTAACACTGTTAGGTACTAATTCTTCTTCTCCAACATTAGTAGTTATATTTGTATCATCCACAAATCCCAATCCATATAACCCTCTTGAGGATAAATCTGTTTCTCCCTTACTTACTATATCAAAAACATACATCCAATGATTAGGCCAAATACCACGACAAGCCAGATAATAAGGGAAATAATCCTTTTCAGAATATTTCGTAGCTTTCAATCTACCTAAAGCTTCTTTAACTAAATTCATATCTTTTTTATAATCATCTGTTGCAGGACAATCAGTTTCATTTAATTTTGTACAATATTCTATTTGGTTGCTATAACCCATATGTCTTGTTCTTTCTACATATTTT
>CAOJRP010000022.1 GCA_948442015.1 uncultured Erysipelotrichaceae bacterium | reverse complement strand
AGGCGAAACCTAATCAAAATAACTCTTTTATTTAAATCTCATGTCTTTAACCTGAGTTTTTTCCAGGATAGAATTATCAATTTAGGTATTGACATAGCAATTATACCTGTAAATATAAGAGAAATCTTATGATTAAGTTTCTAAAAACCATTGTATAAAATTGTAAAATAGTGTCAAATATTAAACCTCTTTTTGACTATTTTATACCAAAACTTATTTTAAAATTCTTTTGCTTCAATAATATTATCTAATAAAGTGATTAGTAATACACAAAATTTTATATAAAAATGTTTCAATTTAATATGAAAACAGTTTTTTCTACTCCAATAACTTATAAAAATTAGCTAATCAGTATATCGGTTTTTTGTTTAATTTTGATTTGAAAACTCCCTATTCATGTAGGCTTGTTAACCTTTGTGAAAAAAACTATAATTTTATCCTGAGTTTTTTCCATGCCAGTATCAAAAAAGCTTGACAAACATTCAAACAAGTGTTATTGTATATAGCAACTTCAGGGGAAAAGGAATAAAAGGGAGAAGTTAATACTTTAAGATAATTTCATATTATCCTGAAGTTTAAGCTTATAAAGTATTAACTAAAGAGGGCTTATAAAGCTCTTTTATTTTGCCATAAGTACTTTCTAATAAAGATAAAATCTAAGAAAACAACTAAAATGACATTGACTATCTCTGCAATTGCTAAAGAATACATCTTTGCTCCTATAAAGATAAATAAAACTAAGACAATGTTTTTGACAATAACACCAATAGTAGTTATTAAAAATGTGGCTTTATTACCTCCTAAAGCAATTAAAGCAGTCGATAAAGGTGCTTCTAAATAGTAAAGGAAGAAAAATGGAGCCATAAACTTAATATAATCACTTGCACTACTATCTTTATATAAAAACATTAAAAATTCATTTCGATAAATATTAATAATTGTACAGAAAAAGATTCCTAGAATTAATGAAATAAAGACTGTTTGTTTAATTCTTCTTTTAACTAATTTCTTATTATTACTTAAATTCTTACCAATTTCAGGAAGCAGAGCTTGGGATATAGCATTAATAAAGAAACTTGGGATTAAAAGAAGGGATATGGCAAAAGAATTAAATAAACCATATTCTAATACAATATAATCTTTATTAACTCCTAAATAAAGTAAAAGTGATGTAATGATAATTGGTTCAAAGAAATAACTTATATTACCAATAATTTTGGAACTAACAGACGGCACAGAAATTCTTAAAATATCCTTTGTACATTCATGGTCATAAGAAATATTTGTAAAACTTATTTTTTCTGGTAAAAAAAGATACATAATAAAAATTGATAAACACTCAGAAATAATATTTAACAAAATAACAAATATAATGCCATAAAACGTATTAAAACTTGCTATTTTAGGTAGAAAGATAAAAATTAAAATTAACCTTATTACTTGTTCAAAGATATTACTAATTGTTGTTGGGACCATGTTCTGTTTGCCATAAAAATAACCTTTAATAATGGAAGAAATCGAAATAAAAGGAATTGTTACTAAAGAAGCTATAAGTAAAGGTTTTGTTAACGGCTCATGTAATAAATTATTACTAATAAAACCACTAAACAAAGTAATTAAAGAGATGAAAAATAAATTAATTAATAAAACAATATATAATGCGCTTTTGCCTATTTTTTTACTTTGATACTTTCTTGAGCTAACTAATTTACTTATGGATGTGGGAAGTGCAAAAATAGCAATACTTACAATTAATGAGAAAGTAGGCATGATTAAACTATATAAGCTCATGCCATAAACACCAATAAATCTTGTAGTAATAATTCGAATTACCATTCCTAATATTTTAGTAATAAATCCCCCAATTAAAAGGATTAGAGTTGAAGATACAAATTTATTTTTTAACATAACTAACTCCTTTTATAAATTATTAAATTGTTATATAATAAATATATGTTTAAGATGAAAAAATAGGTGGTATTAATGGAAGATATTAAATTTAATTCATTAGAAGAACTTTATAAACGCTTATTACCAGCATTAAGAAGTAAAGTAAAAGAGTTAAAAAATAATGGTTTTAATTATATTAAAGAAGAAGATATATGGAATTATTTTAAGAAGATAAAATGGACTAATTGTAAGACATTAACTCTATATGATATGGTTGATGATGTTTTAAATACTCCTAATAATAAAATTGATGAATATGTCAAAAACGAACTTGCTAAGATGGCAAGGACAGAAGATGTGAAGGAAGATTAATAATGAACGAGAAGAAAACAATTTATACTTATGATGTGTTAAATGAGAAATTAAAAAATTTGATTACAAATGAAGAAGAACTTAATAAAATTCATGCTGCTTTTTTATTTGCCGATAATGCTCACAAAGGAAGAACGAGGCTGAATAATGACTCGTATATATCACACCCTTTATCTGTAGCATATATTCTCGCTGACTTAAATGTTGATTATATTACAATTATGGGTGCTCTTTTACATGAAACAGTTAATCATTCTGATGTTACACTAGAAAGGATTGAAGAAAATTTTGGCAAAGAAGTATCTAAAATCGTTAATTCTATTAGTAAAATTAATAAACTAGAACTTGCCGATGATAAAGAGTCTTCAGCAATTTATTTAAGAAAAGTTCTAGTTGGATTATCGGAAGATGTTCGAGTTTTATTTATCAAGTTAGCAGATAGATTACACAATATGCGAACTATTTGGGCTCTAGCGCCTTCAGAACAAAAGAGAAAAGCTAATGAAACAATGTCGGTTTTAATTCCTATAGCTCATCGTTTAGGAATCAATTCTATAAGTAGTGAGTTAGAAGATTTGTGTTTAAAATATACAAAGCCAGATGTTTATAATGACATCTTAGAGAAACTTGATGCCTCATACAAAGAATTAAATGGCTACTTGAATGAAATGAAGGAAAGTATTAGTGAACTACTTACCGAAGCCGGACTTAAATTCAAAATTAAAGGCCGAGTTAAATCAGTTCATAGTTTATATAATAAGATTAGTAATGGCAAAAAATGGGAAAATATCTATGATATTTTAGCTTTAAGAGTCTTTGTCGAAAAAGAAAGTGATTGTTATTTAACTATCGGATTAATTCATTCTAAATTCCGCCCAATGCCGAAAAGATTTAAAGATTATATCGCTATGCCAAAAGAAAATATGTATCAAAGTTTACATACAACTATTTTTGGTGTTGAAGGACAAATCTTTGAAGTTCAAGTACGAACTTATGAAATGGATGAGATTGCTGAAAAAGGAATTGCTGCCCATTGGTCTTATAAAGAAAAAGGAAAAGAACGAATCCAAAATATTATGGAACAAAAACTTGAAATGTTTCGTAATGTTATTGATGCTAATAATGAAACAGAAAGTAACACTGAGTTTGCTGAAAATTTAAAAACAGAATTTTTAACTAATTTAATTTATTGTTTTACCCCAAAAGGTGATGTTTTAGAGCTACCAGAAGATGCAACACCAATTGATTTTGCTTACCGTATTCACTCGAAAGTAGGGGATACAACAGTCAGAGCAATCGTTAATGATAATATTGTGTCACTAGACTACAAATTACAAGATGGGGATATTGTTAAGATTAATACTAATCAAAATAGTACTCCAAATAAAGATTGGTTAAGTTTTGTTAAGACTAGTCAAGCAAAGAATAAGATTAAATCATACTTTAGTAAGCAAGACCATAATACTTATGTTGCCAAAGGACAAGAACTGTTAGAAAAAGAAATTAGAAAGAGAAAACTTGTTATTAATGAAGTATTATCAAGTGATAATATTAAAAAAGTGATAAAAGATTTAAAACTAACAGATTTAGAAGATTTGTATTTATCTGTAGGTTCTCTAAGATTTACTCCATCATATATAATTAATTTAATTTATGAAGATAAAAAAGATGTTCAAGATATTCTTCTTGAAAAAGTTATTAATAGAGCACCTAGTAAAGTTACAAATAATAAAAACGATATTATTGTTGCTGGTATTGATGAAATCTTAGTAACTATTGCTAAGTGTTGTTCTCCAATTAAAGGAGATGAAATAAAAGGGTATATTACTAAAGGAGATGGAATTGTCGTTCATCGCTTTGATTGCCCTAATATTCTAGAAAGTGATAGATTAATTGATGTTTCATGGAACAACGAAACAGAAACAAGCTTTTTAACGACAATTGAAATCGAAGGAATAGATACTAATAATCATTTATTTGATATTATCCAAGTAGCTACAAAGAGAAATATTTATATTGATTCAGTCAATTCTAAAGAAGTTCAAAGTGCTTTAAATTATGTGATTCAAGTTAAAACTAAGGATACAGAAGAATTAAATTTATTTATTAGTGATATTACCTCATTATCTTTTGTTAAATCTGTTAAAAGGAGAATTAGATAATGAGAGCAGTTATTCAAAGAAGTAGGGAAAGTAGTGTTGAAGTTGATGGCAAGTTAGTTAATAAAATTGCTTTTGGCTTAGTAATACTAGTTGGGATTACTGACACGGATACAATAAATGATATTAATTACCTAGTTAAGAAAATTGTTAATCTGCGCATTTTTAATGATGAAAATGGCATTATGAATAAAAGTATTAAAGATGTAGGAGGAGAGATTTTAAGTATTTCGCAATTTACTTTGTATGCGGATTGCAAAAATGGTAATCGCCCTTCTTATAGTAAGGCTTCTAAAAGAGAAATTGCTCTACCAATGTATGAAAGATTTAATGAAGAGTTAAATAAAGAAGTAAAGACTTATCCTGGTGTTTTTGGAGCGGATATGTTCCTTAATATTCAAAATGATGGACCTGTAACAATAATTGTTGATAGTGAGGAAAAATAAAATATGGAAAATAATTATGATGATTATGCGAAAGAAAGACAAGAAAAATTACTTAGTGGGATGATACCCTCACATCGTTTTGTAGAAAAACCAATGATGAAAAGTATGATGCCTGATTTAAAAAATAAAAAAATACTAATGTTAGGATGTGGAACCGGAGAAGAGTGTAATCTTTTAGAAACTTTTGGAGCGGATAAAGAAAATATGACTGGTATTGATTTGTCTAATGAGTCGATTGATATTGCAAGAAAGACATATCCTAATGTGAATTTTGTAGTAGGCGATATGGCTAGTCTTCCATTTGATAAAAACACTTTTGATTTTGTTTATAGTAGTTTAGCTATTCATTATAGTGCAATGCCTGATAAAGTTTATAGTGAAGTTTATCGAGTTTTAAAAAAAGACGGGCTATTCTTATTTTCTTTAGTTCATCCGATAAGGTGGAGTAGTAGTCAAAAAAAGATAAATGGTAAAACTTATCGACTAATTGGTTGTTCAAGAGATGATAATGAAAGTGAAGTTTTTGGAAACTATAATACATTTAAGGAACATACACACGACTTTTTTTCTTGGAATATTAAAGAAAAGTTATCATTTTTTATGTTTCAATAATCGAAAAATAGTGATTTTACAAGGTTTTATTAATATGCTATAGTACGACCTAAGACACAAGCAGTGTATCAGTTTTGCCTTTAAATTTTAATATATTGCTCCATCGGGGGTTTTGTAAAAATTTTTAAAGGAGGCATCATATGAAGAAGATAAACGTAAAGTTAATTAGACTCATAGAAATGTTGTTATTGTTGTTAACATATTTGTTAATAACTAGATAATAAAAACCGATACATTAAGTTGTATCGGTATGTCCATAAAAAGGCACCGAGCAATGCTTGTGTCTTTTATAGTTAAATAATATCATGTTTTTTAATGTATTTCAATCATCTTTAAACTCTTCATCTTTTTAACCAAAAAGTGGCAAAAGTTTTTGTGTAAAAAAGTGTCAAATTTATTTACAAATGCATTTTATGTCATTATAATACAATCTATGTAAGTTTTGAGTGGGAGGCGATTACAATAAAAAAGGCATTACCTGTTATGTTATTAAAAGGATTAGTTTTATTGCCTACCCAAGAAGTTAGACTTGAACTTAGTAATAAAGAAAGCTCCAAAGTAGTAAATTTATCTAATAAAGAATACGATAATGAAGTAATAATAGTTTGTCCTAAAGACCAATACGAAGAATCACCTTCTGTAGCAGATTTACCTAGTATTGGAGTTATTGGAAAAATAAAAAGCAAGATAGAGCTCCCTAGTGGCAGTTTAAGAGTGGTTATAGCAGGAATTAAAAGAGTAAAAATTATTAGTTACGAAAATAGTACTTTAGATAATGAGATTTTAAAAGCTGAATACAAAGAATATGAAAAGCTAGAATTTGATGAGATAGAACAAATGGCCATAGCTAGAAAATTAAAAGAAGTCTTAGAAAAATATATTAATACAACCCCTTATGTCTCAAATAGCATTTTAACTTCGATTAAAGATATTAGTGACTTATACTTACTTACAGATTTAATCACTTCCTTTGTTCCTTTTCCTTTAGAAAAAAAACTAGAGTATTTAGAAGAAGCAAACGGCTATTACCGTGCTAATGCTCTAATATACGATTTAAATATTGAAATTCAAGTAGTCGAATTAGATGAAAAAATTGATGAAGTCTTAAGAATTGACTTTGAAAACAATCAAAAAGAATACATGCTAAGGGAAAAGTTAGAAGAAATCAAAAAAGAGCTAGGTGAGACAGACCCAAAAGATGAAATTATTTGTGATTATTTAGAAAAAATTAATGCTTTAAAGATTGATAATGACTCCCGAAATAAACTATTAAATGAAGTTAAAAGATTAGAATATATGGCAGAAGCAAGTCCTGAAATGGCTATGTTAAGAAGTTATCTTGATTTAGTTGTCAATCTTCCTTGGGGGATATATAGGAAAGATAATACTAATTTAAAAGCAATTAAAAAGAATTTAGATAGTACTCATTTTGGACTTAATAAAATAAAAGACAGAATTGTAGAATATATCGCTGTAAAAAGTAGAAATAAAGATTTAAAAAGCCCAATAATCTGTTTAGTAGGTCCACCAGGAACTGGTAAAACGACTCTTGCTATGGGTATTGCTAATAGCTTAAATCGTGAGTTTTACAAAATAAGTGTAGGAGGACTAAATGATAGCTCCGAGTTAGTAGGACATAGAAGAACTTATATGGGTTCTAATCCTGGAAAAATAATTCAAGGATTAAAAAAATGTAATACAGCTAACCCAGTAATTCTAATTGATGAAGTTGATAAAATGGTTAAAGACTACAAAGGCGACCCTGCAAGTACTTTACTTGATATCCTAGACCCCGAACAAAATAAATACTTCGTAGATAACTATGTTGAAGAACCTTTTGATTTATCCCAAGTACTATTTATTTTAACAGCTAATTCATATGAAACGATACCTGAACCTTTAATCGATCGTTTAGAAGTTATTGAATTATCTAGTTATACAGAATTTGAAAAAATAGATATTGCTTATAATTATTTATTACCTAAAATTTTTGATGCTCATTTAGTAAAAAAGAATTATATTAAATTTGATGAAGAAATTATTAAGATGATTATAAATAAATATACGAAAGAAGCAGGAGTAAGAGAGTTAGAAAGACAACTTTCATCGATTGTCCGTAAAATTGTCACTGATGCCGTTAAAAATAAAGTTGATGTTAAAAAGACCGAAATAAAGAAAAATGATTTAATCAAGTATTTAGGACCTGCTAAATATGAACTTTCCAAAAACAATAATACGCTACTACCAGGGCTTGTTAACGGGCTTGCTCTAACTAATTATGGTGGAGTACTTATGAATATTGAAACCGCTTTATATAAAGGGGATAGTGAATTTATTATTACTGGAATGCTTGGAAAAGTGATGGAAGAGTCTGTTAAAGTTGCTTTAAGTTATATTAAAAGTAATGCTAAAGTTTTTGGCTTTGATTTCAAAAAAATAGAGGGACAAACAATCCATATTCATTTCTTAGAAGGAGCTTTAAAAAAAGATGGACCAAGTGCTGGTATAGCGATTACGACAGCAATCATTTCATTACTACTAGGGAAATCTGTATCTAAAACAATTGCGATGACTGGAGAAATAACTCTAAGGGGAGATGTTTTAAAAATAGGTGGTTTAAAAGAAAAACTTATTGGAGCTTTTAATGATGGAGTAACACTTGTTTATATTCCTTTAGCAAACTTACCTGAACTTGATGATATTCCTCTTAAAATATTAGAAAATATGGAAATTGTTCCAGTAGGAAACTATCAAGAAGTATTTGATAAATTATTTAAAATGGAAAATAAGTGATTATTTAAGAAAGTCAAAATTAATGACTTTTTTTTATTCTTATTCTAGTGTATAATTAATTTAAGATATAAAAGGGTGATAGTATGATAAAAGCTATATGTGTTGGGCATTCAACTTATGATATAACAGTTCGAACTGATGAGTATCCTAGTCCAACTAATGATATTAGATTTATAAAAAAAGTTGGCTGTGGTGGTGGAGAAGTTGCTAATATTGCTTATATGTTATGTAAATGGGGTATTGAAACTTCCCTTTGTTCTGTAATTGGAGCAGATAACTATGGTAATACAATAAAAAAAGAACTCCAATCAGTCAAAGCTGATACGAGATATTTAGAAGTTACATATGATAATGATACTGATATTAGAATGACTTTATTAAATTCTAGTAATGCTTCCAAAATAACTTATACACTAGCTGATAATTATACTTATTTAAAGAAATATGACTTTGATTTTACACCAGATGTTATTGTTGTTGATACTTTTGATATAAATGCCGCAAAAGCTGTAATTGGGCAGTATTCTAAAGCAATAAAGATGTTATATGCTGACAAATATAGCAACAATGCTACTGATTTGTGTAAAAGAGTTAATTTCATCGTTTGTACAAAAGAGTTTGCTGAAGCTGAAACTGGTATGTTAATTGATTTTAATCAAACAAAGACTTTAATTCAAGTTTATGAAAAAGTAAAAACAAAGTATGATCATGCTCAAATTATTATAACACTTCAAGAACATGGAGCATTATACTGTATAAACAATCAAATAAAGGTAAGTCCTGCTATTAAAACAGATGTCGTTGATACAACAGGAGCTGGAGCTATATTTCGAGCAGCATTTATCCATACAATAATGAATGGTGGCGATATTGAAAAAGCCGTAAAATATGGTAATATCGCGGCTGGATTATCTGTTTCGAAAGTGGGAGCTAGATTATCAATACCAGAATTAGTAGAAGTGAATAAGTTATATGAACAAAATTATTAATCCATTTATAGCTTCCTATAAAACAATTGATATTCATGGGGAAACGACAGATACAGTTGTTTATGTTATAGAAACATTTATTAAAGATAATGTAAAATTAAAAAATAAAGATTTAGTAATTATTCATGGAAAGGGTAGTGGAAAGTTAAAAAATAAGACTCATGAATTGTTAAGAAAAAATAAAAATGTTCAAGAATTCTATATTGATATGTATAATGAAGGTTGTACAATCGTGCATTTACATCTTGACTAATTAGCCTTTTATATGCTAAAATTAAGCTCCACGATGGTAGAGTAGACAGATAGTTGACATTTCTTCTTTTTTATGCTATACTTGTAGCAAGAAAAGAAAATTTGGGGGGATTTTAATGAAAGGGTATGTTTTAGATTACATTAACGAAAATGAATTTAGAAAGTTAGAAAGAGCTTTAAAAAAATACAATATGTTAGCTTTTAAGAAACTGAATTTTGAATATTATCCATCTTTGAGAAATGGTAAATTCTTAGGAGAATTAGTAAGTCAAAACAAAAAAAATGGTACTGAAAGTTATGAATTAAAGTTACCAAGTGACCGTATGTTTGCACAAGTTCATGGTGATGTTAAACTAATATATACTGTTTATAAAAAAGAAAAAACAATTATGTTAAGTACTATTACACCAAGTGATATTTTATTAGAAGGTCATAAATCAGAATTAACTACTTATAAAGGTATTATGATATCTAAAGCTAACGCTTCAAAAGATAAATTTAAGATAGATTTATTAAATATGTTACAAGATAAATAAGAGTTTATTACTCTTTTTTTAAACTTTTCTATATTACTTATTGCAAGTATAAAATAAATATGATATTATTAATAAGTCGATGGACCTCTAGCTCAGTTGGTTAGAGCATCCGGCTCATAACCGGGCGGTCGTAGGTTCGAGTCCTACGAGGTCCACCATTATTATTTGCAGGTGTGGCGAAATTGGTAGACGCGCTAGACTTAGGATCTAGTTCCTTACGGAGTGGGGGTTCAAGTCCCTTCACCTGCACCAAAATTTGCTTTTAAACTCCCTATTTATGGGAGTTTATTAATTTATATCCCAAAATTATACCTCAACAAAATATTAATCCAAGCGAATAATTATAAAATGTTTTAGAAAGAAAAGTGATAAAGTGACTTTTGATTTTAGTATTATTACAAATTTAGATTATGAAAAAAGATTAGGCAATTTAGATGCTTTAGCTCATGGTGTAGTAAAAAGTAAAAAGAATTTTCCTTTTTTTCTAATTAATGATAAAAAATATGTTTTTAAACCTTTATCAAAGACTAAACCATATACAACACCATTTTTTGCTTATAGTGAAGTTGTCTGGTCAACAATTGTCAATAAGTATTTTGATGAATCTGCTCCAATTTATAAATTAGCTATATGTAGTAATTATAACGATGATTTTAAAACTAAATATCATCATGGTACTTTAGTTGAATCTTTAGAAAAGAAAGATTTTAATTTGCTTAATCTATATCAAATATATATGAAATATAAAGATAATTCAGTAGATATTGAAAATTATATTAATTATTGTGAAAAGTTCTATAGTTTTACAAACATTTTAGATACAGATATAATGAATAATAATCAAAAATTAGGAGAGAAGCTAGCTTATCAAATATTACTATCTATCTTACGGTTAGATCAAAATTATCATTATGAAAACCCTCTTTTTTATGAAAAAGAAAATCAAATAGTAGATATTGTGCCGCCTATAGATTATGAATTTTCAACAATGTTTATGTTTTTAGATAATTTAGAATTAAATCTTGAAAAATATATAGCTGCCCTTGATCTGTTATTATTAAAAATAGATAGTAACGATATCTTGGGAAAATTAAAATATGAGACATTTGGTATTATTCCTCAAAATTTGGATAAAATTGCTCAAAAATATCCTCATATAGTAAAAGAATTTTTAACAAAATTACAAAATTTAATAACTGATTTAGAAGATACTTCTTTAAAATTAGAAGATAAGGGATATTTAGTACCTTTCAATTCTTATAATTTTGAAATAGGTCATGCTCGTTATAAAGAAAATAATGAGTCGAAAGCTCTTGAAGTAGAGAGCAATCTACAGCAATATAGTGTAGATTTAGATATTATTAATAATATCATTTATGAAGAAACTTTAAATACTTGTAAAATATTATAAAAAGAATTAGAAAGAAGATTAGATTAATACAAGTTAGGAATATAGTAAATTTAGTTAGAGATAAAATTTTAACAAGATAAACTTTTTTTGTTAACATAAGCGTTAATTAAAGGAGTGATTAGTATGCAAAGAGTAGAATTATTTTTTCATGTATGTACTGATAAAATGCAAAGATATATAGTACGTCCTGAAAGTTTAGATCATTTTGAATTGAGTGAAATAACAGCGTGTATTTGTGCTAAATATGACCAAAAAGATGAAAATAAAGAAATGTATTATAAATTTATGCAAGTTGAGTCATATTTAAAAGAACTCCATCAAAATCCTGATCCAACTAGTATAAAATTAACATCTTCGTGGTACAGTGCTGTAGTAAAAAAAGGATCAATTATTTTCCGTTTTGGCTTTGATGGAAGGCGCGATGCTGGTGGACGCATGACTTATTCGATAGAAGGAGCTTTTTTAGAAGGGGTAAGTTTAGAAAGAGCGGAAAATAAATTTCAAAAAAGAGGGATAGATATTATTAATGTTATTGGAAAAAGTTTACCAGATAGTTTTGAACTATTATTAATAAAAGAAAAACAAGAACTTTTTAATGAAATAAAAGAACAATGTATTGCTAAAAATAGATTAGATAATTTATTTGATTGTTTTTATAATGCTTGTTATTTTGAAGATATAAAAATATCTCAAAATATCTCTGTTCCAGAATTGCCTAAATATGGCTTATTTGATGATATAGAACATACAAAAAAGAAGTTAAAAAAATTGAAGGATGATATTTTTTGGGAAATAAGAAACTAGTGTATGTAATTATGCTAGTTTTTAAATGTTATTTCTTAACTTAATTATTTGTGTTACAATATTAGTAGTAAAGAAGTGTGAATGTATGAACAAAAGAAATAAAGTTTCAGCTGCAAGAGCTATAGAATTAGAAGAATGGTTAATTGAAAATTGTTCTATGGGGATCTCTAAAGATGAATTACTAAGTTTAATAAATCAAAATTTCAATAAAAATGAAAGTGAATATTTGTTAAATGCTTATAATATGCCATTAAGTGATATGAAAAATTATCTAGCAACTTATGACAATTCTCATCCTCACATTGATGAACTTACATTTCTTGCTTTTTTAGAGAGTAAATATAATTGCCAAAGAACGATAGTTATAAAAAGAATTAGAAGTATTAGAGCTATAGATAAATATTTAATAGAAAATCCTAATATAGTTTTTGGGAACATAAAAGTTTATAATAAATTAGTTCGAGATAATATACCTAGTATTATCGAAGAGAATGGTGAAAAAGCAGTTTACCATGTTTTAAGTGATGAAGAATATTGGAGTTACTTATTAAAAAAAGATAGTGAAGAGTTAGAAAAAGTAAGAAAAGCGAGTTCAAAAGCAGAAATTAAAGAAGAACTTGCCATTAAGCTAGAAATAATAAGAGCGGCGGCTCATTATCATGGATTTACATTAAATGATATTATAGAAGAAGCTGATTTAAAAAAAGAAAATAAAGGAGGATTTTCTAAAAGATTAATTTTGGAAAGAACATATAAATTTAAAAATAATTTAGAAGAAAAAACTATTTCTTTAGAAGAATTAATAGATCATATTAATAGTGACGATGACGAAGATTTTGATTTGGAATTACATCCAAGTGAGCAAGAATTAAAATTATCTAGTAAAAACGTATAATTAAACTTCTTTTTATCATACTAATAATGGTGAAGAAAAATGAAAGAAAATATAAATGCTTTAGATGAAATCAATAAAGGAGCTTGCATGGGAATTGATGCTATAGATTGCATCATGGAAAAAATTGAGGATAAAAACTTTAAAAAAGCGGTAAGTGAGCAATATTCTGATTATAAAAAAATCGAAGATAAAATAACTAAAGTTTATAGTAAATACAACTGTGAAGATTGCCCTCATGAAACAAGTGCTATGAATAAAATTATGACATGGTATGGAGTGGAAATGCAGACACTGATGGATACTAGTGATTCTAAAATTGCTGAATTACTTTTAAAAGGAACAAATATGGGAATTATTGAAGGAAGAAAAGTTTTAAATAATAAAGAATTGGATAAAGAAGTAGTAAAAATCATTAATGAATACGTTAAAATGCAAGAATCAGCCGTTGAAAAGCTAAAAGAGTTTTTATAACTCTTTTTAAGTGGTTGTTAAAAAATGTAAATAATATTTCAATAAATGCAATTACTTTACAGATATGCTATAATAACTATAATAATATTGATTTGAGGGATTAATATGACTGAACAAAAAGCATATCAAATTTTAGGATTAGAAGAAGGGGTTTCTTTTGATGATATAAGCCATGCCCGTCGGGTTTTATTAAAAAAATATCATCAAGATTCCAAAGAAGCTGATAGAGAAAAATTTGATGATGTCGGAAAAGCTTATAAGTTTTTAAAAAAAATTTATGAAGAAAAAAAGGATGAAGAAAATAAGCAAGTAGATAAAAGGCCACCAAGAAATAAAGATCCAGAGTTTACAACACCAAGGAATACTGATAATTCTTCTAAAAAAGGAAACTCTTCAGAAAAGGAAAAGTCTACTAAAGATAAACAAAAAGATCAAAGTGGATTCAAAAAATTTATTAATGGGACAACAAAAAATGAAAAAGCTTATGATGAGTTAGATGCTTTTATAAAAGCTCAAGAAAAAGAATTAGAAAAGAAAAACATTAAGGTACGTCCTAAATATAATCAAGAGCTATTGAATATTAGTAATAGAGGAGTAGCAAAAGCTAAAGAGTATAAAAAAGAAGAAGAAAGACTAAAAAAAGAATTTCAAAATATTATAAATAGTGCTAATGAATTTGATAAGTTGCAAGAAGAAAGAGATAAATCTATCAAGAAATTGTTAGAATGGGGTTTAAAACCAATACATACCTTTCTTAAGGAAAGTCAAATTGATGTTAAATATAGAGGTTATACAAATGCTGCTGAATTTATAAGAATCCGTCATATAGTTGAAAAAGAAACACTAAAAATAGAGAAAAGTATTGGCGAACTTGAAAAACTTTTAGATTTTATTGATAAAGAAAAAATAAAATTAAAAGGTATAGCACCTGATGTTGATTTTGATGAATTAAAAAAGCAATTAGAAGCTGATAAAGGAAATATTAATGTTGAAGAAATAAGGGAGCAAGCCGCTTTACTTAGTGAAATGGTTAAGGAAAAAGAAAAGATAGTTAATGACTTCAAAACATACTTTTTGGAAGTAGAGCAAAGAATTAATTCTTTATATAATGCATCTTTAGATACTTTTATAGAGTATTATTTAGGTGATAATACTTATCAATATACGGAAGAGGAATTAAATGAAGTAAGAAAACAAATTGCCGAATATGAATCTGTCTTGCCAAAAAATAGTAGGGCTTGCAATGAGTTTATTACATATTATACTAATTTAGGGGAAAACGATAAAAAATTATTTCAAGAAATTATTAATATAAATGATATTTTAAAAGAAGAAAATAAAGCTCAATATTCTAAAGAATTTTTTGAGGAATTGAAAGAAAAAGTAGAAGTTCTAAAAAAAGAAAAATTAAAAGAAGAAGATTATTTAAAGGCACGAGAAGAATTTAATATCCTTTTTGATCAATTAGAAGAAAAACTCGAAAAAGAGTATGGTGTAAATTTAAATTTATGGAAAAAATATCGAAAAGAAAAGTGCTCTATAGAAATGTTAGAACGTGTAAAAAATGATATTCTAGATTATGAAAAAGATATATCTCTAAAAGCTAGTGCTTATGATGATTTTATAGCTTTTTATGAAAGATTTACCGAAGAAGAAAAAGCTTTATTTGGTTCTAAAATAGATTTAGATGATTATCTTGCTAAAGATAAAAGGTTAGCACATTCAAAAAAGGATTATGCTAAAATAAAAGAACAAATTTTAGAAATAAAAGAAGAAAAAGAATTAAAAGAGAAAATAGAACGTGATCGAAATGCTAAAAGAGAATTTATTATTTTTTATAATGAGAAGTATCAACTTTTAAAAAAAGAATTTGGCGTTGATTTAGAAAAATGGGCAATATATAGTAGTGAAGAAAATAGTTTTTTTGAAGAAGATTATTTAAGAGCAAAACAAGAAATTTTAGCTTTAGAGGATGAACTTAAAACGAAAAAAAATGTTTTTTTAGCTGAGACAATAGGCAAGAAAAGTAATCAAGGCTTTGAGGAAATAATTAGTGAAGAAGTTAAAAAAAGTGTTGAAAGATTTAAAAAAGAACAAGCAAATAAAGAAGCTTATTTAAAAGCTTATCAAGAATTTATTTCTTACTTTGATGCTAAGGAAAATGAATTAAAAAAATTATATGGAGTTTCCTTAGATAAATGGAGCAAGTATCGTCTTAATGCCAACTATACTATTGCTGAGTTAAAAGAAGTTTATAAGGAAATAACGAAGTTTGAACATGTTATAAAAGAGAATGCTCGAGCTTATGATGAATTTATTTCTTATTACAATAATCTTAACGATGAAGATAAAGAATTATATACAATTTTTAATGTAGATAAATATTTGTCAAAAGATAATCGTATTTTATATCCAAAGGATGTTTATGATAAATTAAAAAATAAAGTATTAGAGTACAAAAAAGAAAAAGAGTTACAAGAAAACCAAAAGCGTTACAGAAAAATAAAAAAAGATTTCCTTGCCTTCTTTAATGCAAAAGAAGCTTTGTTTAAAAAGCTATATAATACAAATTTATATAAATGGCGTCCTTATGGAAAAGAAGAAAATGATTATACGGAGGCTGAATATTTTAGTGTTAGTGAAGAAATTACTGCATATGAAGATGAGAAAGAAAATGAGCGAATGAATGCTCTAAAACTTATTAAAAATGCATTAAATATTTTAGGTATTAATATAACTACTTATTTAGAAGAAAAAAGAAAAAATATTAAAACTATTTCTGTCAATGATATAGCAAGATATCAAGAACTTTTATTTAATATTAGTTATATAGTATCAAAAATTAAAAACTTAAATGGTGGCGAAGAGAAATTAAAAGCTTATTTAAAAGAACAAAATAAACAAATTTTAGAAATACCTGCTATTGATTTAGAAGAATTATATAAAAAAATTTGTATTGAAACAGAAAAAGAAAAGCTAAAGAATAATAAGCAAGATAAAGAAAATAGCTATAATCACTTTAAAGAGTATTATCAATCTGAATTTTACAAATTTAGGAATTTATATGGAAGAAATATCCCTTCTTTTGAATATTTACTAGAAGAGGAAAACAAAGATAAATTTACAAAAGATGATTATGAAAATGCTATAAAATATATAAAAGATATAGGGGAAAAATTAGAAGAAGAAAGAATGTCTTTAGCTTATAACTTACAAGTTGATTTAAAAGATTTAGGGTTAGATGTTAAAGATTACTTGGAAGTAAGAGGAAAAGATTATTTATCTGTTTCAATTAGAGAATTAGAAGAATATAACAGATTAATTAGCTTACTTAATGAAATATATCAAGATGAAGATGCAAAAATCGTCTTAATCGACTATTTAGAAATAAATAATGTTAGATTAATTAATTTAGATGATGATGTAATATTAACTATTTATGCAGATTTGGAAAATAAGTTAAAAAATGAACAAAGTAGGGAAGAATATAAGCCAAATATGTGAAAGAAATACCTAAATTGGTATTTTTTTCATGAAAAAAAGAGGAAATTGGACATGGACCCATAATAATAATTATAGAGGGAGTTGATATAAGAATAAAAAACGAGTATAATTAAAAAAGATTAGAGATAGGAGAATAATAAATGGCAGAACCAATTTTAAAATGTGAAAAATTGACAAAAAGATTTGGGACAAAGACTATTTTAAAAGATTGTTCTTTTGAAATATTTGAAGGAGATATCCTAGCTTTCATTGGACCGAATGGGGCAGGTAAAACAACAACGATTAAACTTATTTTAGGTCTTCAAAATATTACAAGTGGAAATGTTTTAATAAATGGTTATGATGTTGAAAAAGATTTTGTTAAAGCGATTGACAAAGTAGGGGCGATAGTTGAAAACCCTGACCTTTATATGAATTTAACAGGTAGGCAGAATTTGGAGTTAATAGCTAATTATTACAAAGATGTAACAAAAGAACGAATTGATAAAGTAGTAGAACTTACAGGTTTAAAAAACAGAATTAATGATAAAGTAGGAAAATATTCTTTAGGAATGCGTCAGCGACTTGGAATTGCCCAAGCACTACTTAATAGTCCTAAACTACTTATTTTAGATGAACCAACTAATGGACTTGATCCTGAAGGAATTAAAGAACTGCGAGATTTGATGGTCAAACTTGCTAAGGAAGAAAAAATTGCGATTTTTGTTTCAAGTCATAACTTATCAGAACTAGAGAGCTTCTGTAATAAGGTTTGTATAATTCAAAATGGAAGTATTATTGAAACAAGTGAAGTTAATAAACTAAAGAAGAAAGCATCTAAACCAGTATATACTTTAGAATTATCTAAAACGACAGGATTAAAGAAATTATTATCTAAATATAAGTTTGAAATAGTAGACGACAATGTAATTAGTATTGAAATAACTAAAAACGATGTTCCAACAGTTTTAAAAACATTATTAGATAATAAAATAAAAGTATTTAGCTGTGTCGAAAAAGAAATGTCTTTAGAAGAAGCATTCTTAAAAAGAACAGGAGGAAATGTAATTGATTAAGTTAATATCTAATGAATTAAAGAAAATCTTTCATAAAAAAAGTATCTATATAACTTTAGGAATTTTTATTGCTATCTTAGCTCTTTTAAATATAGTTTCTAGTCGGATAGATTTTTCTGATATAGAAGATTATCAATTTGGAGAAGAAAACGTGCAGTATTTAACTTCATCACTTAATGACTATAATCCCGATAATTATGAAGAAGTTGATAGCTATATTTCAACAAAAACAGAAATTGATTATATAACTTTTGTTAATAATTATGATAATTCCTCATGGCAAAGAAAAATAGCTATGGAAAAAGCTCATGAAATAATCTATAACATTAATCGAGCTAAATATAACTCGAAAGATAATGACCTTTTAGCAACATATGAAGCAGAATTAGAAAATTTAAAATTAAAACTAGCAAATGATGATGACTGGAGAATCTTTGTTAGTGAAGAAAAAGCTGTTAATGAATCAAAGATAAATGATATAAAAAAAGAGTTAACTAATAATCTAGATAAAAGTAGTAAAGAAAATTTAGAGAAAGAATTAAAAACAAGTGAAATTCATTTATATGTCTTAAAATATCGCTTAGATAATGATGTAAGCTATGATAATTCTTATCTTGATACAGCTTTAATCGAATATGAATCTAATAATATTACCTTACTTGAAATTAATAAAGAAAATATGTCCAAAGAAGAAGAAGCTCAATATAATGATTTAAAAAAGAGTATTACGACACAAGAATACATTTTAGAAAATAAAGCTGATATTTCTACGTCTTCTTATAGTGCAAGGAATATTTTTATGTCTTTTATAGGAGATAATTATATTTTCTTTATTATTCTAACAGTCATGATAGCAGGAGGAATAGTAGCTGAAGAATTTAGTAAAGGAACTATTAAGATGTTATTAATAAGGCCTTATCAAAGATGGAAAATATTACTATCTAAATACATAACTTGTTTCTTAATCTTATTATTTACTATAGGAGTATTACTCTTGGCTCAATATATAATTGGTGGCTTTGCCTTTGGATTTGAAAGTTATAGTGTTCCAGCAATTGTTTATAATTATGGAAGTAAATCAATGGTTGAAGTTTCCTTGATGAAACATATACTATTAAACTTAGTAGCAATACTACCAATGTTAATTCTCTTACTTACTTTAGCATTTACAATTAGTACAGTATTTACTTCTTCGTCTTTAGCTATTACCTTAACTTTACTTACAACATTTTTCTCAAGTGTTGTTAATATGATGATAATTAGAAGTAAAATAAAGATTTTAAGTTTATTTCCAACGATGGTCTGGGATTTGACAGAATTTTTATATGGTGGAACACCTAGCTATGAATATATGAAATTAAATAATTGTATTATTATGAGTATTGTTTATTTATTAATAATGATTTTTATATCGTTCTTTGTCTTTAAACATAAGAATGTTAAGAATATTTAAGATAAAAAAGCATCATAAATTAATGATGTTTTTTTGTTTATATAAAGTTAACTTAAAAAAAGAGAAAATTGGTTTTTTATCTATAATAATATAAGTAGAAGGAGATGAATTATGAGTTATTATTTTAAAAATAGTATTAAGGGAGTCTGTTATGAATATTAAAGAAAATAATTATAAATTAATTAGAGAAGTAATTTTAAGACATGAAGTTTATCAAAGTGTAAAAGATTACTCTAAAGAAAAGGAGAAAGTTTCTTCATATTTTGAACTTGGAAAATTATTGTTTAATATCAATAGCGTTTATGGTGAAAATACTATTAATGAATATTCAAAAAAATTAAGCAAAAAATTTGGGAAAAACTATAGTTATAGAAATTTAATTAATTATAGAAAATTTTATAGTATATTTAAAAATGATAAATTGAACGCTTTGCGTTCAAAATTGTCTTGGACTCATTATCGTGAATTAATAAAACTTAAAAATATAGATGAAATAGTATATTATATTGAAATAAGTATAGAAAAACATTTGTCATATAGAAATTTGATTGAAAAGATAAAGAATAATGAATATGAAAGATTAGATGATAAAACGAAAATAAAATTAATAAACAATGAAGATAAAAGCATAATTGATTTTGTTAAAAATCCAATTCAAATAAAAAGTAATACTAAAGAGGATATAACAGAAAAAGTTTTGCAAAAATTAATATTAGAAGATATTGAAAGTTTTATGAATGAATTAGGTGATTCTTTTAGCTTTATAGGAAGTGAATATAAAATAAAATTAGGAGATAAATATAATTATATAGATTTGCTACTATTTAATATTGAATTTAACTGCTTTGTTGTAGTAGAGTTAAAAGTTACAGAACTTAAGAAAGAACATTTAGGACAAATACAAGTTTATATGAATTATATAGATGAAAAATTAAGGAAAGTTACTCAAGGTAAGACTATCGGGATAATCATTTGTAAACAAAATAATAAGTATGTTATTAAGTATTGCTCTGATGATAGAGTAATAGCAAGAGCTTATGAGTTAGTTTTATAATTGGAAGTTTAAAATATTTTATCATAGTAAAAAGCTACCAAATAAATGGTAACTTTTTTATTTCTTGATGTTTTTAATAACTTCTGTGATTTTTTTTGTATCAACTGCTTCAAATGCTCTCAACACCTCAATAGGAACAGCAAATATAATTGTATTAGATTGGTCACTACTTAAGTCATTTAGTGTAGCCAAAGTTCTTAAATGAAGTGCTCCTGGAGCATTACCCATTAAGTTAGCTGCTTCTACTAAGTTATTAGCTGCTTCAACTTCACCTTGAGCTTTTGTTATTACGGCTTGTTTTTCTCTTTCTGCTTCAGCTACTGTGGCGATAACTCTTTTCATTTCTTCTGGTAAGGCAATATCTTTAAGTTCAACATTCTCAACTTTAATTCCCCAATCATCTGTAGCTTTGTCGATAATTTTGCATATTTCTTCAGAAATCTTTTCTCTTTGACTTAATAATTCATCAAGTGTTACCGCTCCAACAGCATTACGCATAGTTGTTTGAGCAAGTTGAGATACTGCATATTTAAAGTTTTCGACTTCAATAATAGCTTTTGAAGCATCAAAGACTTTGTAATAAATTACGGCATTAATTTTAATTGATACATTGTCTTTTGTTATTGCTTCTTGTTCAGGAACATCAACTGCTTTAGTTCGAACATCAACTTTTTTAAAAGATTGAATTACTGGTAAAACTATATTCCATCCTGGCTTTAAAATACGACTAAACTTACCAAAAGTAAAAAGTATTCCTCTTTCATATTCGTTTATTTGTCTTATTGAACTAAGAATAACAATAAGTAAGACAATACCTAAAATAATTAACAAAATCATGTTCTCCTCCTTCTTATAATATAATATCATAAAAGGCATAAAAATAGTATGATTTATCTTAATTTTGGTGTATACTATTAATAAGGTGAGGATAATGAATAGCAGATTTTACAATATTACCCATATTTTTATTCCAATAGTTTTGGTTGTCGCTATTATTAGTGCTATTTCATTATATAATATTAAAAATGAGGAAAGTAAAAATGAAGAAAAACATGCTCTTATACAAGAAAATCCAGAAATAAAAGAAATTCAAATTGATGCTATTACATCGTTTGCTAAGGAATTTAATATATCAACTGATGACATAACAAAAACCAAGATAAATAAAAAATATACAAGTATTTCCTATAATTCTCCTGATAAATTTATAAGTGAAATTATTGTTACTAAGTATAAGGAAAAAGCTGAGTTTGAAGACTTAGTTAAAGAAAATAAAGAAGAAGAATTAAAAAATTTAATCAAAGAACAAATAAATCTTAAATATCCTTCGTTTATTGCTAGTGAGCTAGAGAAAGACACTACAACTTATTATTATGAATTTTTAGATAATGGGATTGTAATTCATTTTGATAATTATCAAACAAATCCTCTTTATGAAGAGAAAACTTCTGTAAAACTAACTTGTGAAATGATTAACTCTTTGCTAGATTATACGTGTCTTTCTAATAGCGAAGAAAATCCGAATATCATAAAATTAGATAGTAATAAAAAAACTGTTGCTTTGACTTTTGATGATGGACCTAATAAAAATACCTTAAGTATTTTAGATACGTTAAAAGATAATCATGCTAGTGCCACATTTTTTATGGTGGGAACTAATGTTAATAATTTTAAAGATACAGTAAAAAGAATAAGTGATGAGGGACATGAACTTGGAAGTCATAGTTATAGTCACAAATCATTATTACATGTTAAAAATGAAGAATTAGAGAAAGAAGTAAATGAAGTCAGTAGAATAGTTAAAAATATAACAGGAGTAGATATAAAACTATTAAGACCGCCATATGGAAGTATTAATGGGGAAGTAAAAGATAAATATCCTTATTCTTATATTATGTGGAGTGTTGACCCAGAAGATTGGAAATATAAAGATGCCTCTATTGTAAGAGAACATGTTTTAGATAAAGTCGAAGATGGAGATATTATTTTATTACATGATATTCACTATACTACTGCAGAAAGCTTAAAATTAATTCTGCCAGAATTGTATATAAGAGGGTATCAAGTAGTTAGTGTTTCTAAGTTGGCAGAATTAAAAGGACAAACACTTGCTCCTAATAATATTTATCGTAATTTTAAGTAGAGTAGTTAGTTACTTTACTTTTCTTCTTTAGAAATGCTATAATATTGATGATAATAGGAGTTGGTTTATATGGTGTGTCCTAATTGTCTTGAAAATAACCCTGACAATGCTAAAATATGTCAAAGATGTGGGCAAGAATTAAGTAATCAAGCTAATAATAATTCCCTTTCAAATATTCCTAATATATTTGTAGAAGAACCACAGTATAATATAAAAAGTAATACATATACAGGTAATATAGCAGCTAATAATGAAAATTTTAAAGCAAGTGTATTAAAAGATGGTAGTGGGGAAGTAGAAAAGTTTTATACCAAAAATGATTATGTAAAACCAGAAGAAGAACCAAATATTGAACTTCGAAATGGGGAAGAATTTAATCCTTTTTTACCTAATAAAGAAAAGGAAATAATTAAAGGTAATGCCTCACAGGTACAAGAGCAAAATAAGTTTATCAATAATATAGAAACTTCTCCTTTAAAACAACCTGTAATGGACTCAAATAATAATATATTACAAAATCCAGTAGCAGAGGAAGTCGAGAAACCTTTAAGTGATAAAGTAAATATAATAGTATTAATTCGTTTATTATTTGGTTCTTTAACAAAACCTGGAACAACAATAAAAGAAAAAACTAGAGCTTATAACAAGACTAATTCGAGTATTAAAATCTTTTTAGCTTTTTCTAGTTTAACTTTTATAGCTTTTATCGTTAGTAATGTTATTAATGGCTGTTTTATTAAAGTTTATGATATTAATACTGGTACATATAATACAACTCTTGATTTTGCTAATATTGTTAATTTGGATTTAGTAAGTATTGCTCTAATAGGTGTTTTACTATGTTATGGAGTTACTTTCTTAGTTACAGCAATCTATTATTGTGCTTCTTTTGTTAGTAATAGGGGACTTACTTTTGGAAGATATTTATCCGTTATTACACTAAGTTTATTGCCATTTATGATTTGTTTAAATATTCTTTCGCCAATACTTAGTATTCCTTCATATTCATATGGTGTTTTGATATCTATTTTTGGGATTATTTATTCATTTATAATTTTAATCACTACTTTAAATGATTTACTTACTTTTAAGTCTACTAATCAGAAAATTATGTATCATACAATTATTTTAACACTTGTCTTTATTATAATTGCTCTAGTATCCTCATTATTTTTAAAAGATGTTTTAAGTGCTCTTAAATTGACTTTATAGAGTACTTTTTTTAAGACTAAAAACTACCTTAAAGATAGTTAATTATAAGAGGAGTAGGGCAAACTTTAGATAAAAAATCGTTAATAATAAATTTGATAATAATATACTATTTAGAAATTTTGTTATTTTTTATACCAATTTCCTCTATAAAATTATTAATTGATATATTAGTACCTTCTATGTCATAATCGTCATATAAATTTTCATAAGAACAAACTATGTTCATAAAATCATTTATTTTGTCATATGGTACTTGATAGTTATTCTTAAGTAAATTTCTTTGATATATGTTTTTTACAAATAATTGCCTAAATTCTTCTGAATTAATATTAAAAGGAACTATTATTATTAAAATTTTTAATAAATATAATATTTTTGAAATACGTTCTGATATATCATTATTTTGAAATATATATGAATAAAATCTTGAATAACATACTGATAAAATTCTAATAGCCTCATTAATCATTTCTTTAAATGCTTTTTCATTTTTATAAAAATCACAGATTAATATACTTTTTACTACCATAGCACTAAACCCAGAAAAATTATTTTGATATTCATGATTATTTCTTCTTGTAATCGAATTAGAATTCACATTATAAGAATAACCTATTGTACTACCAGTAGAAACAATTTTAGGATAATAAAATCTGATTTTATCTTCAAAATAAGCATCTTCTTCCCATCTTAAAATTTCACTAAATCTAATATTATTTTCTATTAAAAATTTTCTTTTAATAAATATACCAAAAATATAGGCATTATTAAGTAAATAACTTCTTCTTTTAGTTTTTGTTTCTTTATCATAAAGTTTAGTTGATATAATATCGCAATCATCTGTTTTTTTACTATTAAATACTTCTAATACTGTAGAATCAAATAAAGAATCTCCACAATCTAAAAAAAATATAAAATCACCGATTGCATTATCCAATCCAACTTGTCTAGCATTCCCCGGGCCTTTATTTTCTAAAAGTTTTATGTATTTGATATTTAATTGTGGATATAATTTTAATATTTCATTCCAGTTTACTGATTTAATAGTTGTATTATCATCTATAATTATAATTTCAATTTTTGATGAATCATAACTATTTTGCAAAGTTATGGAATCTAAAGAGCATTTTATTTCTTTAATTGAATCATTATATGTAGGAATTATTATTGTTAAATCTTTATTCATAAATTACACCGCCATAATATTCTATCATATTTTAATAAAATTAAAACTCCCATAATAGGGAGATAAAAACACATTTGGTGACCAGTACGGGATTTGAACCCGTGAATGCATGCGTGAAAGGCATGTGTGTTAACCGCTTCACCAACTGGCCAAATGGTGGGCCTGGGGGGACTTGAACCTCCGACCTCACGCTTATCAGGCGTGCGCTCTAACCAGCTGAGCTACAAGCCCATTTGTCAGTACTAGTTAATTTTATCAAAACATTTACTATTTTGCAACCCTTTTTTTATTAAAATTTTATGCTGCGTGAAATTTAATTTGGATTTCCGTTTTTTATACAAAAACGGAAATAAGTCTTGTTATAATATAGTTATGTTTCCTAAAGGTTATTTAACTACTAAAAGAATTGATTTACCTTATGCTGTTACTTATAAAAAAAGAAAACATAATAAAAAGTATGATTATTCTGAAAATAACAAAATTGACAGAACAGGTCATACTTATCTTGATTATCTTGTTTTTTTATATAAACATCCAGGAATCTACGTTTGGCAACTGGACTTTCTTGGAGCTATAAAAACAGATAACAAAAATATTTTAACATTTATTCTACCTATTTTGCAATTCACTTTATTAGATTGTTTATTTTGATAACGATATCCCGTTTCAATATAAATTTTGATTTGGATATCC
>CAOJRP010000021.1 GCA_948442015.1 uncultured Erysipelotrichaceae bacterium | reverse complement strand
GCGAAACCTAATCAAAATAACTCTTTTATTTAAATCTCATGTCTTTAACCTGGAAAATCATGCTTCTTTATTACAATATATAAATTGGAGGTGATTTTTATGCAAGAAAATAAAAGTATAACTTATAAAGATATTTTATATTTATGGCTAAATAGTAAAAGTGAATTAAAATTACAATCGTTATTAAACTATGAGAACTTAATTAATAATTATTTAGAAAAGATAGCAAGTATAAAAATAAAAAATTTAAAAAAAGAAGATATAGAAAACTTGTTTATAGAAATAGATAAGAAAAATGTAGCTATATCAACCAGAAAAACTCTAATTTATATTATTCGTTCTAGCTTAAGTTATTCATTTAATGAAGGATATAATAAATACATTGATGTTTCCCATATAAAATTCAAGTTGCCAAATAAAATAATATTTATTTTATCAAAAGAAGAACAAAATATTTTAGAAAGTAAATTAAAGGAAAAAGTAAATATTCGTAAGATATGCCTATTACTATGTTTATATACAGGACTTAGAGTTGGAGAAGTATGTGGTTTAAAATGGGAAGATATTGATTTTAGTAATAAGTCTTTAATAATTAAAAGAACAATCGAAAGAATTAAAAATAAAGATATTAATATTAAAGTTAAAACAAAGTTAATTATAAGTACTCCTAAAAGTGATTCTTCTATTAGAATTATCCCTATACCAGAATTTATTGTTTCTTTATTAAAAAAGCTTAAAAAGAATAATAATTATTTTTTATTATCTAATAGTGAAAAACTATATGATCCAAGATTATTAGAATCTTTTTATAGTCGCATTTTAAAATCTTGTAATATTAAACAAAACAAATTTCATACTTTAAGACATACTTTTGCAACAAGATGTATTGAATCAAAAATGGATATTAAGACATTGTCAGAGATTTTAGGGCATTCACAAATAGAAACTACTTTAAAGTTATATGTTCATCCAACTTATGAAATGAAGAAAACATCGATTGAAAATTTAGTTGAGTTTATGCAAATTATTAACGAATAATTATAAGTTATACGTTAATTTTGCTTTTGAAAGAGGTGTATTATTAATGAAGTGTTATTATCACGAAAGCAAAGAAGGTGTTGGTACTTGCAAGGGATGTGGCAAAAGTTTATGTAAATCTTGTATCGACAAGTATGAAAGTGGCCTTTGCGAAAGTTGCGAAGGAAAAAGGTTAAAAAAAGAGGAAGATGAAGTTTTAAATCAAAAAAACGAACTTAAAAGGCAAGCTAATTATAATGTCGAAGTAGCTAAAAAACAATTAAAGAAAACTATTATTAAGTCAGTTATATTTGGTGTTATTGGAATTTTTATAGGGGCAGATTCGGGCAATATAGGAAATATTATTCTCTTTATGTATTTATTTGCAGCTCTTCCTTGGGGATGGTCTTTTGTTAAAAATGCTATTGATACAGGAGAATGGGCTTTTATGGCAGTCCTTACTAATAGCATTTGGTTATTCGTTTTTGGAGTAGTACTAAAATTTGTCTTAGCGTTTTTAATAGGAATATTCGTTATGCCAATTTCTATTATCAAAGCAATTTTAAATTTTAAAAATGCCAAAAATGTTGAAAAAGATATTAATGATTTATAGAAGTTATAAAGTAATAACTTGTTAAATACTCATTATATCTTTTTAATTGATAGTTATATTCTTACATTCATAGGATATTAATAATCTTTTTTTGTAATAATTATAAAAATTATAACTTGTAAATATCTATTTGTAATAATATAATTATAGAAGGAGAGTAGTTATGAAAAAAAGAATTTTATATATGTTATTTTTAGGAGTTTTGGTTATAGGGTTAGTAGGTTGTGGAAATAATTCTTCGGAGGAAGAAAGTAGTTCAAAGTCTAAAGAAAGTGTCAAAGAAAAAGAAGATGAAAATGTAACTTTTCTAGATTATGATAGAGCAACAGAGTTTAATGATGGAGTAGCGGTTGTTAGTAAAACAGAAAATTTTGAGTCAACATACTATGTTATTGATGAAGATTTTAATGTTTTGTTTTCTTATAAAGGAAATCAAGAATTTGTTGGCAGTTATATAAAAATACCTGCAAAAGATGATGAAAAACAAATAAATATTTTGGATAAAAATGGCGAAGTAGTTTATTCTTATGATGATAAAGAATATAAGAAAAAAGTTGAACTTGTCTCTAATGGTTTACTCGTTATTACAGAACAAACAGATACATATAATTCCTCAAAAACAGTAACAGGCATTTATGATTTAGAGAGTAAAAAATATGTTTTAGAACCAGATGAAAAATATAAGGATAAGATTAGAGAATATGGCGATTTTATGCTAACATTAAATAATGACTACACAGAATTTTTTAATACAAGAACGAAGAAAGTTGTAAAGTTTAGTGAACCTGTTCAAAGAGAATTTGTTGATGGATATTCTCTTGAAGAGGACTATCGCGATAATGAAATTTACGTTCTTGTTTATGATGATTCAGGTAATAAAAAAGAAATTAAAACTCTTTATAAATCTGTTGGTAGTATAAAAAATCATAGTAATGGGATGCTTTTTGATGCCGAAATGCGTATTGTTATGGAAAACTATAATGAAAAAATTACGGGAGAGAATGTTCAATTATTTGACTTGAAAAATGGGACAGTAAAAGACTTATCGAAATTCTTTATCTTTGTTGAAAAGCCTAAGTTTAATAAAGATGGTAATGCTTTGGTAAGGTTTTCTAATCAAGGAGGAGAAACTTATTATACAGTTATAGATAAAAATGGGGAAATGTTATTTGAACCAGTAAAGAGAAATAATGAAGCAAGTTTTGGTGCTGAAAGTAATGAAGTACCATTGATAGTTAAAGAAGATACTTTATATGATGGTGGTTATTTCATCGGTGAAGAAGATAGTCTTTCTAAAGTAATTGATAAGAATAACAAAGTTGTTGTTACAAGTGATGATAAAGATGAGACTTTTGAAAGTATTACTAATAATAGTATTATAGTTAAGTTAAAAAAGCCTGGAAGTAAGGAAATATCTTATTATAAAGATTTAGAAGGTAATAAAATTAACTTAAAAATACATGGTGATTTAAAAGAGTATAATTAAGGATTAAGAGAGTAGAGTTTCTATTCTTTTTCTAATGGAGGAATAATGGTATAATTAGAAAGAAAAAAATTGATAAATGGTGATGAAATGAAAAAAATATTAGTAGTAGAAGATGATGTAAGTATCCATGAGTGTTTAAAAGAGTTACTAACAAAAGAAGACTTTATGGTAAATAGTGCTTATTCGGGAACAGAGGCCTTGCTTTTACTAGAAAAAGAAAAATATGATTTAATATTACTAGACTTAATGTTGCCAGGAATATGTGGAGAAGAAATTATCAAAAGAACCAAAAATATACCAATAATTGTTCTTTCGGCTAAAGTATCAAGTGATGATAAAGTAGCTTGTCTACTCTCTGGAGCCAGTGACTATATCACAAAACCTTTTGATAGTAAGGAATTACTTGCAAGAATTAAAGTGCAATTAAGAAGTCAAAATAATGTTAGGGAAGCACTTAAATATAGGGAATTAGAACTAATAAATGATAACCACACTCTTTTAGTAAATAAGGAAAAAGTAAGTTTAACAAAAACGGAATATGCTATTTTAAAACAACTTCTCTTAACTCCTCATCAAGTAATTACAAAAAGTAAGTTATTAGATTTAATAAGTATGGATACAGAAGATTGTAGCGAAGATTCCCTAAGGGTTCATATAAGCAATATAAGAAAGAAAATTAAAGAGTTTTCCAAAATAGAATATATCGAATCTATTTGGGGAATAGGTTTTAAATTAAAAGATTAAATCTTAACAAAATATTAACAATTTCTTAACCATTTTCTTAATGCTTTTAATCTAAAATGAATTTTAGAAAGGAATTTTATTATGGAAATAGTTTTAGAAACAAAAAACTTAGCAAAGAAATATAAAAATTTTAAAGCTTTAAATAATGTTAATCTCCATCTTGAAAAAGGCTCTATTTATGGCCTTATTGGCAGAAATGGAGCAGGTAAAACAACACTTATTAGAATTATTTGTGGCTTACAAGAACCAACAAGTGGTAGTTATACAATTTATGGCGAAAGTAATTCTATCAGTGATATGACAGACGCAAGAAAAAGAATGGGTGCTATAATTGAAACACCATCTATAGTTACAGAGATGAGCGCAAAAGACAATTTAATTGAACAATATAAATTAATAGGAATGACTAATTATGGAGAGATTGATGACTTATTAAAGTTCGTGGGATTAGAAAGTACGGGAAAGAAGAAAGCAAAAAATTTTTCTTTAGGAATGAAACAAAGATTAGGGATTGCTATTGCCCTAGCTAATAACCCAGATTTCTTAATTTTAGATGAACCAATTAATGGACTAGACCCACAAGGTATAATCGAGATAAGAGAGCTTATTTTAAAATTAAATAAAGAGAAAAGGATTACAATTTTAATTTCTAGTCATTACTTAGATGAATTATCAAAAATTGCTACCCACTATGGCTTTTTAGATAAGGGAGAAATTATTAAAGAAATATCTAACGAAGAACTTATGAAAAAAATGGAACATAAGATAGAGTTAAAAGTAGATAATCCAAAAGAATTTGTTAAATATTTTGAAGAAAAGAAAATTTCTTATGAAGTAATTGACAGTAAAATAATAAATGTTTATGGTTCCTTAAATCTATCCAAGTTTATTGCTGATTTATCAAAGAGAAACTTAATAGCAGAAGAAATCCATGAGATTGATGAGTCTTTAGAAAGCTATTACATGAACTTAATTGGAGGTGGTAAAGTTGATTAAATTATTAGATGCAGGTTTTACAAGATTAAGAAAAAATAAATTATTTTGGATATTATCTATATTTAGTATTGGTCTTGCTTTGTTTATGATTTATACACAATATAGTGATATGAAAAAGTATGAGGATATAATAGAAGTAGAACAACTTATGATTAATTATGCAACGATAGTAGGAATTGTAATTGCTATATTTACAAGTTTGTTTTTAGGAGTAGAATATTCTGATGGGATAATAAAAAATAAAATTAGTATAGGTCATAAAAGAACAAATATATATTTATCTAATTTAATAATAGTTACAATTACTAGTTTATTTTCCTATATTTTATTTTTAATAATAATAGTAAGTATTGGAATACCTTTATTTGGAACAGTCACAATATCAATTAGAGAATTACTAGTGTTATTAGGGTGTATCTTTGTAACAATAGCTGCATATTCAAGTATATTTACTTTTTTAGCAAGTGCTATTTCCAATAAAACAATTACTGCTATTACAACTATTATCTTAGCTTTTAGTTTAATGATGATTGCTGTTACTTGCCTTAGTAAGTTAGAAGCACCAGAGTATATTCAAGAAGCAACTATGATAAATGGGGAAACAAAAATAGAACAAGTTTTAAATCCTAAATATCTAAGTGAAAGCAAAAGAAAAGTATATCAATCCTTGCTAGATATTAATCCTGCTGGACAGATGTTTCAAATAGCTGGTAGAGTTGCTTATGATTTAAAAATCTTTCCTTTATATTCTCTAGGCATTATAATAGTATTTACTACTACTGGTTTAATAATATTTAAGAAAAAAGAATTAAAATAAGGAAAGTGATTATTATGAGTATTTGGTTTTATTTATTTTTAATAGTTATATCTATTTTGTTAGCATTAATGATAAAAGTTATTGTTATGAAAAATGAAATTAAGAATATGGGTAGAGAACTATCAAGAATAATAAAAACTGATACAAATAATTTAATTACATTAAATACAAAAGATAAAGATTTAAGAAAATTTGTTAATTTGCTAAATGAAAATTTGAAAGAGTTACGAAATTTAGAATTAGAATATAAAAATGGCAATGGAGAATTAAAAACATCAATAACTAATATTTCTCATGATTTAAGAACCCCTTTGACAAGTATAAGAGGTTACTTAGATTTGATGGATAATAAAAATTTAACAAAAAAGCAAAAAGAGTATTTGCAAATTATTAATAACAAAGTGAAAGATTTAACTGATTTGACTGAGCAACTTTTTGATTTTTCGAAAGTTTTAGATATTCAAAAGGAAATGAAGAAAGACAAAATAGTCATAAATAATGTTTTAGAAGAAACTTTGGTAAGTTTTTATAGTTTATTTAAGGAATATAAGATTATTCCCCAAGTAGAGATTTGTGAGGATAAGGTAACAAGATTATTAAATGAAACGATGTTAAAAAGAATTTTTGAAAATATTATATCTAATGCTATTAAATATAGTGAAAGTGATTTTATTGTTAAAATGTTTCAAGATGGAACAATTGAGTTTTCTAACAAAACAACTGCGTTTGATAATGTGAATATCGAAAAAATCTTTGCTAGGTATTATACGGTTAAAAGTTCTCAGAAATCAACTGGCATAGGTCTTTCGATTGCTAAACAGTTGACTGCTTTAAGTGGTGGAAAAATAAAAGCAACTTATCGAGATAATATTTTAAAAATTAGTTTGAAGTTTTAGATATAGATGATCTAATATTTAGCGTATTTGGGATGATGTTTTTTAATATTATATATGTTTTTGTTGTTAAGGGAAATAAGATGTGAGAATTTAAAAATTAAGTGAAGAGTGTTGGATTTTAAATATCCTTTACTCATTAAATAGATTATATGATAAATTGCGATGGAAAAATAATAGCTGTATATGATTATTAGTAAAATTATAGTATAATTATGATGGTGGTAGCTATGGAAATAATAGATTATTCTAGTAAATATGATGAAGAAATTAAAAATTTACTTGTTGAGTTACAAGAACATATTGTAGAAATAGACAGAGAAAAATATAATATTTTAACTCCTGATTATAGAGAAAAATATTTTGAAAAAACTATGAACGAAGTAAATAAGTATGAAGGAAAAATATTTCTAGCAAAAGAATTAGATTCATTAGTTGGAATTATTATTGGTGTTATTAATAATGAAAACGAAAAAACTTACGATTTTTCTGCTCCAAAAAGAGGTCGAGTAACAGAGTTAGTAGTATCAAAAAAATGTCGCTCAAATGGCATTGGAAAACAATTATTAAATAAAATGGAAAACTATTTTAAGGAAGTTGGATGCAAAGGTGTTTTAATTGATGTTTTTGCTTATAATGAGAATGCTCAAAGATTTTATTATAAAAATGGTTATTTCAATAGAAATATAGAGATAATGAAGAAAATTTGAGGTATTGTTATGTATGAAGAAATGATTGATAATTTAGAAAAACAATTACCGATAAATGAGCTTAATGAATTAAGAACTAAAACTATTCATTTAGGAATATTTACTGGACCTTATTTAACTTATATGTTAAATGGAAAGAAAACAATAGAATCAAGATTTAGTAAAAACAAGATTGCTCCATATAATCAAATTACTGAAAATGATATTGTAATTGTAAAAAAATCTGGTGGAGATATAGTGGCGTATTTTACGATTAAAGAAGTAAAGTTTTATAATTTAAAAGATGTATTTATAAGTGAAATAAGGAATAAATATCATAAAGAATTGTGTGTAGATGAAGATTTTTGGATTACTAAGAAAAATAGTAATTATGCAACATTAATACTTATAGATAAATTATATAAGTTAAAAAAGTTTCATATTAATAAAAAAGGTATGCAAACCTGGATTAAATTATAATGTTTTATTAGGAAATTTACTAGGAAAGTAATGTGAATTTTCTTAAATATTTTTGAAGATATACACAACTATAATATTGTGATATTTTTCAATTATAAACTAATTTAAAAATTTTTGGTTGATTTTGGAAGAAAATAAATGTTATAATGCAATTACATTAATTAACTTGCCATATTAATGTGTCAAAATTTAAATCGATAATTTATGTTTTTGGCAAGAAAAGTATATCTATTCGGAGTATATCAAATGTGGATATACTCTTTTTGTATTGAGAGGAGAAAAAAATATGAATTATGGCTATCAAAATGAATATGATTTTGTAGAATTATTTAATGGTAAATACTTTGATGAATTAGATAGTAATTCAAAAAAATTTATCAAGGAATTATTTGGAGAAATAATAGATAATAGTGAACCATTAAAGTCATGGAAGAATAAAATGAATCAAAAAGCTGATATATTTATAAAATATAAAAATTATATTAAAAGTGTTAGCCTAAAATGTGGAAAAAGTAATTCTATTCATCATGAACAAATTCAAGAATTTAAAAGATATTTAGAAAAATTGCAAATACCTTATGCTATTATTGAAAAATATGTAAGTTATCATTATGGATATAAGAAAGATAGTTTAGGCAAGACAGACTATAATGTACGATTAAGTTCAGAAGAATATAAAGAATTGTATCAAAGCGAATTAAATATTTTTAATGAGTCAATAAATAAAACAAGAATAATAGTTGATATGATTGATAGATTTATTATAAGAGGAAGAAATTCTGATTATGATATAGATGAATTAGTTTGCGGAACTATAGACGAATATGTTTGGATTATGAAATATGATTTGTATGATTTAGTATTGTCAAAAAGATGTTTAGATTTTACTTCTCCACATGTGGCTTGTATGACTATTGGACCTAAAAAAAGAGATTTAAAAAGAGAATCTAGAAATAATAAAGATAGATATTTAGTATGTATTAGGTGGAATTTTATTAAAGAAGATATTATTAATTTTAAGAAAAAATCTAAACGTCAATGAAAAGACGGGTAAAATGAAAAAAACTAAGTAATTGCTACTTAGCTTAATTGACACATGGAGCAAGTGAGGGTAGTCGAAACCCCGTCTTTTCCTTGGCAAGGAAATATTCTAGCCGTTGAACCACACCTGCATGCAATAAGATAATATCAAATATTTATGTAAATGGCAAGGAAAAATTGTAAAACCTATATAATTTTGATATAATTATTCTTAGTAAGAAGGGATAATTTTGAAAAAGAAAGTTAATACTCTTGCAAAAAAAGTTCGAAAAAAAATAGTTCAGTATATATCTACTAATAGATTAAGTATATCTTTTATGGTTCTTTCGATGATTGAAACTACTTTATTTAGATACTTTATCTTTGGTAATCCATGGCAATTTATGCCTTGTACAATTGATTTTGCCATTATTTTAATAATAGTGTCAATATCTTATTTTATAAAACCTAATAAACAGTATAATTACTACCTCATCTGGAGTATTATTATTACTTTGATGTGCATTATCAATTCCGTTTATTACTCATTTTATATGTCTTTTGCATCTTTTAGTCTTTTAGCGTCGTTAAGTCAAGTAAGGACAGTAACAGACTCCTTAACTGAAAAATTTCGTTTCATTGATTTTATTTATCTTGCTTTTCCAGTAATTTTTTACTTAATTCATAAACGTTTAAAATCATCCACTTATTATCGTTTTATGACAAAAATTGAAAAAGGCAAAAAGATGTTTGCAGCAACTCTACTCGTAGCAGTTATTATTATAGCTATTAATATGCTAAATATGGATGGTACTGATTATAGTAGATTAACTAAATTATGGAATAGAGACTACAACGTTAAGAGATTTGGAGTAATTCTTTACCAATTTGATGACTTAGTTCAAAGTCTAACACCAAAAATCAATTCTTTATTTGGCTATGATGAAGCATCCAAAGAATTTAGAGAATTTTATGCAAACTTAAAAAAAGAAAATGACGCTAAGGAAGATAATAAATACACAGGAATACTAGAAGGAAAAAACGTTATCTTTATCCATATGGAAAGTATTCAAACTTTCTTAATCGACATGCAAGTTAATGGAGTGGAATTAACTCCAACAATTAATAAATTATCAAAAGAAGGAATGTATTTTAATAACTTCTATCCTCAAGTAAGTACAGGAACATCTAGTGATACAGAGTTTACTCTAAACTCATCTTTAATGCCTGCATTATCAGGGACAGTATTTGTAAGCTACTATAATAGAGAATATGTTACTATACCTAAACTTCTAAAAGATAAGGGATATTATACCTTTAGTATGCATGCAAATTTAGCTAGTATGTGGAATAGAGATAAAATGCACCCAAGTATTGGATATGATGATTTCTATTCTAGTACCTCTTTTAAAATAACGGATGAAACAAGTGTAGGACTTGGATTAACTGATCAAGAATTCTTTACACAAGCAAGAAGTATATTAGAAAAAATAGAAACAGAAAACGACAATTATATGGGAACAATAATTCAGTTATCTAATCATTCTCCATTCTATGCAACACCAAATAATCATGAAATTTATGATAATTATGGCAAGTTAGATTTAACTAATACTTACACTATTATTGATGAAGAAACAAATGAGCCGAAGACAATAACTGATAATTATTTAGAAGAAACAAAACTTGGTAATTATATTCGAAGTGCTCACTATGCTGATATGGCTTTAGGAGAATTCTTTAAATATGTAGAAGAGTCTCCTTATTATGAAGATACAGTATTTGTCTTATATGGTGACCATGACGCTAAATTAAATAAGAGTGAATATCAATATTATTATAATTATGATAAAACAACAGGAAAAGTTCGTGAAGAAGGGGAAGAAGGGTATGTGGACTTTGATTACTATCAACAAGAAATAAATCGTCGTACACCACTAATTATTTGGACAAAGAATAAAAATATTCGCAAGAAAATAAATGTTACTAATAATAATGTAATTGGAATGTATGATATTCTTCCTACACTAGGTAATATGATGAATTTTAAAAGTGATTTTGCCATAGGACATGATATCTATGATATTAAAGAGAATAATATTGTCATTTTTCCAAATGCTAATTTTGTAACAAATAAAATATATTATAACAACTCTAATTCATCTTATTTAGCTTTAGGGAATAATATTGTTTTAGAAAGTGATTATATTGATAATTGTAAGAAATACACAGAAGAAAGATTAGATGTATCAAATAATGTTATAGTTTATGATTTAATTAAAAGAGATAAAGAGAAAATAATTACAAATACAAATGTTAATGAGGTTATAAAAGAATGAAAAAAAGATATATTATTGGGTTAAGTTTTATAGTAGTTCTAATAGTTTTAATTATAGGTTTTACTTTGTATATGCATTTTCATCCCATGGAAAAAAAAGAACAAATTAAAGTAAATGTTTTGGATTCGATTAGTGAGTATGGATATTCTTTAGATGATAGAGATTCTAGCCTTTTTAAAGAAGAGTATAACAAATTAAAAGAGATACTTGATAATAGTGAAATTAATGAAGAAGAGTATAGTGAAGAAGTAGCAAGATTATTTGTTATCGATTTGTACTCCATTAAAACAAAAGTTAATAAATATGATGTTGGAGGAAAAGAATTTTATTTTACGGATAAAGCTACAATGTTTGAAAACAAAGTTAAAGATACATTATATGATTTAGTAGAAGATGATTCCTATGGAAATAGAACTCAACAATTACCTGTAGTTAGTAAAATTGAAACAAAAAATATTACTGTCGATAAGTATAAACTTGGTGAAGATGAGGTTGATTCTTATATTATAGAGTTAGAGTGGGAGTATGAAAAAGATTTAGATTACGATAGTAAAGGTTTTGTTACAGTAGTAAAAGATGGAATAAAATGGTCAGTTGTAGCATTTACAACTGATATGGAAGAAGATTAATTCTTCTTTTTTAATGCTTAACTTTAGGACCTCTCTCTTACTCCTCTTTCATACCTTGAGTATTGTTCTTGCGTCGTTTTCAACAAATTAGCGATAACTTCTTGTTTTAATTTTTTACTTCTTTTTAACATTTTTATATTTTCTGTACTATACATATTACTAACTATTTTATGTTTTTCTCTTTCATTAGTTAGATTTAAAAAAGATAATCAGTGCTCACTTTGTAAAAATAGCTAAAGTTACTTATTTATTTGCTGGTATTAACCTAACACCACATTCATACATTGAATATTGAGTTCTTGACATTTTTATTAGTTTTGAAATATATTCCTGATTATAATCTTTATCTTCTCTAATGTCCCTTAATCTTTCGATACTAATCATATTTATCACCACTTATAATTTTACATGTCCTCAAATGGATATATTTATGTTGTTAATTATTGCATATATATTGGCATTGTTAACTTTTGGATATAAAATAATAAAAAAGAAAAGAGTAAGAGAAGTGAGATTAGAATTAAAAGAAAAAAAATAAGAAAATAGTAGTAGGACTCCTAATAATGATTACTTTATCAATTATGGTCGTTATAAGAGTAAATTATGTATAAAATAAAAAATTATAGAAGAAATATTTAACAATGTTTAAGAAGAGTAACAAATGTTAAGTAAATCTTAAATGAATTAAATAGAAAGTAAGAAGAGTAGTAATGAAAAAGATAAAAAAATAATGCCAATAGTAATAGCATTTATAATAGAATACAACAGTGGGAGCAACAACAATATTTAATAGTAAGGATAACATATAGTGGTGAGAAAAACAGAAGTTACTATTGTTAAAGATTTATTATATAAATTATATGAAAAACTAGGGAAATGTCCTGAAGGGAAATGATGTTATAATGAACCTAAAACTATTGCAGATAGAGTAGAACTAGGAGATTACATTGTTATGACTCAACAAGTACAAGCTATACATTACTAGGAGAATTAACATGGTGTATGAATGCTGTTGGTGTATTAAATATAATAGCAGCCCAATGTACAAATGAAAAATATGTAAAAAGTACAAGAAATATAGGATATAAAAACCAATAGAATATTGTGAAGAATTCTCTTCTTGTCCAGATGAAAGTGTTGAACCTGGATATAAAATAGATCTCGATGATATTAGGGAAACTTTAGGTCGAATAAGTACATTAAATGTATATGAAGAAAAAAGTGACTATTTGTTGGCATCGAGACGCATCGATAAGAATGGTTCCTATTATGATATCTCTTAAGTGTTAGATAATGGGAATGGTGGAAGGATTGCTAGATTATCGTGCACAATAAAAGGAAAGAAAGGCGTATATGGTATGATACGTCCTATTATAACTTTAAAAGATAACAATAAGATAAAAAATGGAGATGGCAAAAGTGAAAGTACCACATACGAATTAGATTAATTGTGTATATATTCTCTTCAATTTTTTTCTTGCCAAAAATTGTTAAAAAAGTTAATTTTTAAAATAATGTAAATTTTGTGAAAATCAAAAAATAAAAAAAGTAAAAAGATGTAAATCGAACACGAAAAAATTAAAAAACGTTTCTAAGTCCCTTTTTATGGGGTGCTACAACTAAATTGCTTAAAAAGCTAAAAAATCAAACATGCATGAAAACGGCAAAAATAAAAAAATACAATTTTTTAAAAAAACAAAAAAATACAAAAAAATATTTACTTAGAATACATTGTATTATAAAATGAAATTAAGAAAGGTAGAGAGAAATAAAGATGGCAAATAATGACAATTTATTAACAGCAATTGAAGTAGTTAAAAGAAATGGAAAAAAGGTAACTTTTGATGGTACTAAAGTAGCTGTTGCAATTAAAAAAGGTTTTGATAGTATTATTTATGACTCTGAAGGGGAGAAAAGAGATAAATATACTGAAAAAGATATGCAAAAAGTATATCAAGAAGTAATCAAAGAGATTGAGAAAGATTACAAAGACAAAGATAAAATTAAAATTGAAGAAATTCAAGATTTAATTGAGAATGCTTTAAAGAAAAAAGGATATGATGATGTATACGAATCATTTTCCGAATATAGAGAAAGAAGAGCAGCATCTAGAGAAGCATTTATGGATGATAAGAAAACTCATAAGTTTTTAAAAACACTTGAAGGTTTAGGACTTAAATCAGCTTCTGAGGATGATACAAAAAGAGAAAATGCTAATGTTGATGGTGATACTGCAATGGGTACAATGTTACAATATGGAAGTACAGTATCAAAAGAATTTGCAAAAGCATATTTAATGAAAAAGAAATTTGCTGATGCTCATGATGATGGTTATATTCACATTCACGATATGGATTTCTTACCAATGGGAACAACAACTTGCTTACAAATTGATTTAGGAAAATTATTTAAGAATGGTTTTTCAACAGGACATGGGCATGTTAGAGAACCAAATGATATAATTAGTTATTCAGCTTTAGCTGCGATAGCAATTCAATCAAACCAAAATGATCAACATGGTGGACAAAGTATACCACTATTTGATTATTACCTAGCTCCAGGAGTAGTAAAAACATTTAGAAAACAATTTAAAATGACACTTCAAGATTTACTTGATTATGCGGATTTCACGGATTTAGTAGCTATGAAATCAATCGAAGCTGAAATTAAAAATATTAAAACTTTAGATACACCACTTGAAACTTTTGAAAAATTTTATAAAGATAATGAATCATTAAAAAGAATATTTAAAATGTCTTTAGAGAAAGCAATGAAGAAAACAGATAAGATTACATATCAAGCTATGGAAGCTTTTGTTCATAATTTAAATACAATGCACTCAAGAGCTGGAGCTCAAGTACCTTTTTCATCAATTAATTTTGGAACAGATACATCAAAAGAAGGAAGAATGGTAACAAAAAATTATTTACTTGCTGTTGATGCAGGGCTTGGTCGTAGTGAAACACCAATATTCCCAATTTCAATATTTAAAGTAAAAGAGGGAGTTAATTATAATCCTGAAGACCCAAATTATGATTTATTAAAATTATCTTGTAAGGTATCAGCGAAGAGATTGTTCCCTAACTTTGAATTTATTGATGCTCCATATAATTTACAATATTATGTACCAGGAAGACCTGAAACAGAAGTTGCAACTATGGGATGTCGTACAAGAGTTATGGGAAATGTAGTTGACCCTGAAAGAGCTATTACACCAGGTAGAGGAAATTTATCATTTACAAGTATTAATTTACCAAGGTTGGGTATTAAACATGGTATAGTTGGAAAAGATGCTCGTAATAAAGCTGATATGAAAGGATTTTACGAGGAATTAGATGAATTATTAGATTTATGCAAAGACCAATTATTAGAAAGATTTGAAGTTCAATGTAATAAACATGTTTATAACTTTCCATTCTTACTTGGACAAGGTAACTGGATAGATTCAGAAAAATTAAAACCTACTGATAAGTTAAAGAAAATATTAAAACATGGTACTTTATCTATTGGATTTATTGGTTTAGCAGAATGCCTAAAAGCTTTAATCGGGGAACATCATGGTGAATCAGAGCGTGCTCAAAAATTAGGCTTAGAAATTATAGGTCACATGAGAAAGAAATGTGATGAGTACTCAGAAAACTATAAACTTAACTTTACTTGTTTAGCTACGCCAGCTGAAGGGTTAAGTGGAAGATTTATTAGAATTGATCAAGCAATATATGGTAAAATAAAAGGAGTAACAGATAGAGAATATTATACAAATTCATTCCATGTACCAGTTTATTATAATATTTCAATATCTAAGAAAATTAAAACAGAAGCACCATATCATGCTTTAACAAATGCAGGACATATAAGTTATATTGAACTAGATGGCGATCCAGGAGAAAACTTAGATGCTTTTGAGTCAATTGTAAGACTTATGAAAGAAGCAGGTATTGGTTATGGCGCAATAAACCATCCAGTTGATAGAGACCCTGTATGTGGTTATGTAGGGGTCATTAAAGATGTTTGTCCAGGTTGTGGTAGAAGAGAAGGACAACCTGTCTCAATAGATGTTATAAAAGAAATGAAGTAAATAAGAAAGGAAAAGAAAAATGAAAGTAGAAAAAATTGAAAAAGAAATGGAACAAAGAGAACAATCTAAAAAGACTGTTGGAGAAGGAGTAGGATTCGAAAGAATTAGAAGAATTACTGGCTATTTAGTTGGAACAGTTGATAGATTTAACAATGCTAAAAGAGCAGAAGAAAGCCAAAGAGTTAAACATTCCTTTGATTGTTCTTGTAAATAAGAGTGAAAAACTCTTCTTTTTTTTGTATTATTTTAGTGGTGAGTAGATGAAAAAGTTAGATATTATATATGAAGATAAAGAAATAATAGTTGTTAATAAAGAAGCTAAATTATTAACTATAAGTACAGATAAAGTTAAAAATAATACTTTGTATAGTGAAGTTAGTAGTTATGTTAAAAAGGGTCATCCTAAAAATAAAGTTTTTATAGTTCATCGACTTGATAAAGATACATCAGGAGTTATTTTATTTGCTAAAAATGAAAGACTTAAAAAAGCATTCCAAGACAATTGGGATAATTTAGTAAAAAGAAGAGAATATATGGCTTTAGTAGAAGGAAATAATATTGGGAAAGGTACTATAAAGAGCTATTTGTATGAAACTAAGACTTTACAAGTTATAAGTTCTAATAATCCAAGTAGAGGTAAATTAGCTATAACTGAGTATGAAAGTATTAAAGAAGGTAAGAAGTATTCTTTAGTTAAAATAAATATTTTAACAGGTCGTAAAAATCAAATAAGAGTTCATTTAAGTTTAATTGGCCATAATATAGTTGGAGATAAGAAATATGGTTCTTTAACTAATCCTCTTAATCGGCTAGGATTACATGCTACAAAGCTTGTTATTGCTCATCCCTTTACTAAGGAAATAATGACTTTTGAAAGTAATATACCGCAAATTTTTTCTAATTTAATAAAATAAATTATTTTTTCTATAAATGTGATATAATTTTTAAAGTAGGGAGGAATAAATAATGCATTTATTTTTTGACTTTGTTATGAAATTTCCCATAGTATTTTTAATTATCGTTTTAGGAATATATACATATGTTACATATCATCTTTTAAAAAAGAAAGTAGAAAAAATAGAAAAGCTATTTAATCCACTTAAAGATTATATAATTGCTAATTTAAAAGTAGTAAAAAATGTCTTTCTCCAAACATTAGCTAATTATCAAGGAATAGAAGAAGTAACTAATGAACTTACAAGAGTATTAAATGAACTAGATGATATTAATAATATTAGTACAGATAATTTAACTAGACTTTCTAATATGATAAATGACTTTGTTTTAAATTCAGCTATCTTTAGTATAAAAGAACATCCCGAACTAGCCAGTTTAAAAGGAATCGAATTATTTAAAAACACGCAAGAATTAAAGGAACTTAATGAAAGAAGATTAGCTTTTAATGAACTTATTACTGATTATAATCATGATGTCATAAATCCTCCAAATAGTTTTATAGTTAAATTATTTAATTTAAAAGAACATTATAATTTACTTGAAAATAATGTTGGTAAAACAGCTAAAGTAGCATCATCAACAGCAATAAAAACTAATTTTGATAATATTAATTATGAGAATAGTGAAAATAATAATGATGAAACAAAAAAAATCTGTCCTAATTGTAAGACAGAGTTTCATAATTCTAAAGTATGTCCAACTTGTGGAAGTATTGTTGCTTAAATGGAGTTAATCCATTTTTTTCTTTAGTAAATCATATTGTTTATATAAATATTGAACTCCATTTTCTAGATAAAAATAATGGAATATATATGGTATTAAGAAACCAAATAACAAAGCTGATACAATTATGAAAATTGGGTGTAAGGTAATTAAAGCTAAACTAAGCAGGGAAAATAAAGCATAAAATAAAGTTACAAAAAGATGAATAAATCTTTCGTGTTGGAAAAATTGAATCTTAATTAAATGCTCATTAATTAATTCTTGCCAATCTTTATTTTTACTAGTAAGTTTACTATCGATTAATTCAATGTACTCCTTTATGTACTTTCTCATATTATCACCAAAATTATTATAACACAGATTTATTTTTGATGGGCTTTTTCTACTTTTAGGGCTTTTTGATAAGCTCTTTCTTCAATCTTGGAGAAAAGCAATAATAAACAAAGTATAAAAATATCCTTTGATATAAAATAATTTTTACGACTAATGTTCAAATTTTTAATAAGTATCAATATATCTAAAAATTAAAAAAACAATTCAAATGAATTGCTTATATAACTAAATGGCGCCTGATGTAGGACTCGAACCTACGACCTAACGGTTAACAGCCGTGCGCTCTACCGACTGAGCTAATCAGGCATTGCTATTTAATTATAGTAAATAATATGGGACATGTCAACAAAAAATTACAGAAAATTTTGAAAAGGGTAGAGGTAAAAAGTTTATTTATAATATTTAATTAAATAAAAAGTTTTAAACAGTTTTATTATTGCTTTTTAAGATTTTTAGTTAATTCTCCACATGTATCGAAAATAGTATCAATAGGAGTAGAAACAATTTTGTTATATGTTTCTAAAAATGAAGAATTAGTATCATTTAATAATTTCTGCAAATCTTTTTGTAAATTCAAAGGGAGCATTTCGATAGAAGTTTCTAAATTGTTAACTTGTTTTTGAATATATTTAATTTCATCATAGCGATTAAATGTATACAATAAAGCTATATTTCTCAATAAAAATCTACTTATTATATTAGAAAATTCTTTCATTTCTTTATCTTTACAAGCATATTCAAATACATATTGTAGTTTTCTTAATGTATTAATTCTTTTATCGTTATTTCCAACTTGAAAAAGATATTGTAATAATAAATTAGCATAATCTCCTTCTGGAATTAAAAATTGTGCTTGATATTTAGGAAATTTAAAAGATTCTAATATTTTGGATTCTTGATGTAACATTTTTTCTAGATAACTGCTTCCACTTAAAAGAACAAAATCACTTTCTTTATAGCAATCTAAAGAAATCAAATTAGAATCAAAGTATCCATGAGTGAAACCAGAATATTTATTAGTATAATAAATATTAAAGATTTTAATTGATGGAAATCTTTTTGACCATTCTAAATTAATATCATCAATTTTTTGTAAATTTATAAATATATTGTCTACCATCTTTTTTAAAGTTTCAAAATTCTTTTTCTTACTATTTTCTGGATTTTGTAAGAAAGTAATATCCAAGTCTGAAAAACGAGAAATAAAATTATATTTTTTAAATAATCCAAATGAGCCTAAAACAAAATAATTATTTTCATAAGAATGACATATTTCTAAAATATATGAATAAATATAATCAAGCATTAAAATAAAAGTATCAATATTCGTTTTTTCATGTAATTGTTGTATAGCATAACCAAAGTAATCGGTATTTATAAATAACTCTTTATTATTACTTTCTATGGGATATGTTTTTCCTATACATAAAGGCTTGTATTCTAAAGCTTCACAACTAACATTTTTATAAGAAGTAGAGACATCATTAGTTTCATGAATATGACCATGATAATTTACAGCTTGAATTTCTTTTTTAAATTCTTTTAAAATCATTTGGAAGTGTATATCATTTTTTTCTCCATCTATTAAAGGTTCATGAGAAAAATAGTTTTGATTTATTTGTATAGGTGTAGTAAAAACTCCTTCTAGTCCTAGAGAAAAACAATTTTTCCATAAATTTTCACTATCATGGTTACCTAAAACTAAATACTTGTGACCATTTAATTGTTTTAATATTTCTTTCATTTCAGTATTTTTAAAACTAAAATCACCTAAAAATAAAACAATATCATTTTTCAAAACTATTTCATTATGCTTATTTATAATGTGTTTATGCATTTCTTCTATTGAATTAAATTGATTACGAGTATATTTTATTATATTTTTATGATAAAAGTGATGGTCACTAATTACAAATATATTACTGTTTGGATACTTTTTACATAGCATAGTATAAATATCTTTTACAAATGTTTTTGACATCTAAATCCCCTTCAAACTTAGTGTATACTATCAAAAAAAATTTATACTGTCAATTATTTTATCCTTATTTAAACAAATAAATAGGCAATAGAATTAATTATTATAAACTTAATTATTTAGTTCTTTCTAATATTGTTTCTTTAGTTTTGTCTATAAATAAGTTTATTATAAAATAAAAAAACTCCACAAAAAGTTAGAGTTTTCAAAACATTTTCAATCGGGATAATTTATTGCTCGCACCACCCGAGAGCGATTAACATTTCGCGTTTGGAATAATTTATAGCCCGCACCATCCAAGAGCGGTTAACATGTACACTCGAATTCCTTCGATGTAACTAAAGTATACTATAATTTTAAGAAAATGCAAATAGTATACCTTTATTTAGTATATGTAAAAATTCATTATTTATCACTTTAAAAATGAAAATATTCCTACTAATCAATTTCTTTGATATTTGCTAGTTTATAAGCACCATCTTTAAAAGTTAAGTAATATTCTATTTTGTTTAATTTATCTTGATTTTTGGGAACATCATCAATATTATCTAAAACTTCTTCTTTAGTTAAGATGTTAATAACTTTATTATTATCCACAATATATTCAACTGTACTTATAACTATTTCATTATTTTTTTCTTGAACATCAGTAATAATTCTTGCAATTTTGTTATCATTTTTCTTTATCTCATTACTTGTTATAAATACCTCTTGCTTTTTTAAATACTTTATTTTATTACTACCATAGTTAAAAGAGATTGCTTTGTAAGAAGAATTAAATAAATTATTAAAATATTCTTCCATTATATTATTAGAAACTATAAAAGTGTCTTCATCTTTTTCTATTTCTTTAGTAGGAATTGTATTTAAAGTTAATTCTAATTTTAATTCATCAGTTAAGTTGCCGCTATAAAACTCGTTTAAATATTTGGAATTATGTTTGATATTAATATTATCTAAAGCATGTTTATGTTTTTCTTTCAAATCTTCTTTAATAAGAGTTTCTTCTTGCTTATCTTGCTTTTCACTATCTTCTTTAATAGTTGTAACATCTTTCACTAAATACTTGTTAAAAAAGCCATTATCATAAAGTTCATAAGTTAAAAAACCACATAAAGCTAAAAGAAGAATAATCATAATATCTCTTTTAATAATTTTGATATTCTTTCCTCTAATTATTTTCTTTTCTACCTTTTTTAGAGAATTTTCTACTTCAATATCAATTCTAACTTTAGCATAATCTAACAACTCAAGTTTAATTTCTTTTAAGTCTTTCTTATCTATTACAGTGTTTTCTTCTATTTTTTTCATAAATCCCAACACTCCCTAAGATAATTATAGCACATATTTATAAGGATATGTTATAATTTAGAAAGGTGATATAAATGGATAACAATATAAGTATTATAGATAGATATGCTGTTAATTTAACAAAGAAAGAATATATAACTAACCCTGCTATTGAGCGAGATGAAGAAATAAAGCAAGTTATATTAACTCTTTTAACTCCAGAGAAAAGTGCCTTATTAGTCGGCAAACCGGGTATAGGTAAAACTGCTATTGTTGAAGGACTTGCATATCGTATTCAAAAAAATATGGTTCCGAATGCTTTATTTGGCTATGACTTATACAAACTTAATGTGACATCTTTAATAGGAACTACAGAAAGTGATGGACAAGTTGAAAATAGGGTTGATTTATTAATAAAAGAATTGAGAAATAGACCCAAAACAATTCTTTTTATTGATGAAACTCATGTTTTAGTAGGTAACTCGAATAATGATGCTAATATCGATTTTGCTAATATGTTTAAAGCAGGACTTGATAGAGGAGATATTAAAATGATTGGTGCTACAACAACGGAAGAATATGAGCAATATATTTTAAGAGATAGAGCATTCTTAAGAAGATTTCAAAAAGTTGATGTTTTAGAAGCTAGTCAGGATACAACAGTTAAAATTTTAATGGGAACTTATCCGAAGATTGAGAAACAATTAGGAGTAATTCTTCCTTATACAGATTTTATTAAAGAGAAGATAATGCGCTTTATTGTGGAAATGACAGATGAATATAAAAGAGTTTATGAAGTGTCTAGTCGCTATCCAGATATTTGTTTGACTATTCTTTCTAATGCTTTTACTAATGCACTCTATGAGGATAATAAAGAAGTAAAAATAAAACATTTTTATAAAGCAATATGTAATACTCATGCTATATATGAAGATGCCAAAGTTAAAGAAATTGCGAGATTTAAAGAAGTATTTGCTGATTTAATTAAAGAAGAAAATGTTAATTTAGAAGAGTATTAAGATGTTAAGAGAGTTTTTTGTAAATGTTAGTCCACATTTTATTTTTAAGCAATGGGGACTTATTCATAATTTATTTTCTCTAACAACTCTTTCGTTGTTAGTAATTATCTATCTTTATAAAGATAGATTTAGTAAAAATAAAAACAAAGAAAAGATTTTAAAAGTTAGTGCTATTATTCTTTTAATCAATATGATTATTTATACTTTTGGTAATTTATATTATGGTAGTTTTGATTACAAAGAGATGTTACCTTTTCATTTGTGTTTTATTGCCAACTATATGTTTATAATAGCTATTTTATTAAAAAAACATAATCTTTTAAAATATACTTTGTTTATGTCTTTTATCGGTCCAATACCAGCAATACTATGGCCGAATTTAGTTTCAACAATTGATAACTTTAACTTTTGGCAATTAATTATTTCCCATCATTTCTTTATATGTATAAGTTTGTATTCTTACTATGCTTTAAATTATAAAATTGAATTTAAAGATTTCGGAAAACTATTTCTTTTTTTAAATATTCTTTTACTTATAGTGACACCATTTAATTATATATTTGATACTAATTATATATTTACCAATTATATTCCCGATAATGTTATTGTTTTATATCCATGGTTAAAACATTTTCCTCCACTTTTAGTTTTAGAAGTTTTGGGGCTTGGTATAGCAAGTTTATTCTATATAATTATAATAAAACCAAGAAACAAAAGATTAGCAATGTAAATCTTTTTTTCTTTTTACTTATTATTAATTTCATCTGTGGTATAATAAAAATAAGATAGGAAGAGGGATATAATGATAAAAGTAGTTCAAATTGGCTGTGGTAAAATGGCTAAATATACAATGCGTTATGTATATGAGAAAGGTGCTACAATAGTAGGGGCACTCGATATTAGTGAAGATGTTATCGGTAAAGACATAGGCAGTGTTATGGAAAGTGATAATAAAGGAATTATTATCGAAAATATTGATAATTTAGATAATGTACTAAAAAGTACGAAACCAGATATAGCAATTATTACAACGATGAGTTTAATTAGGGATTTACATGATGTCTTAAGAATTTGTGTTAGTAATGGTGTTAATGTTGTTACAACTTGTGAAGAGGCTTTCTTTGTAGAAAACTCTAATCCGACAATATGGAAAGAAATTGATGTATTAGCTAAAGCTAATAATTGCACAGTTACAGGTTGTGGATATCAAGATTTTTCTTGGGGAAATTTAATAGCAGCCATTGCTGGAACAACTCATAAAATTGTCAAAATAAAAGGTTCTTCATCTTATAATGTTGAAGATTATGGAATAGCTTTAGCTAAAGCTCATGGTGCTGGGCTTACACTTGATGAATTTGAGAGTCAAATAGCTATCAATGATGAAATAAGTGCAAAAGAAAGAGAAGAACTAATCAATAGTGGTGTTTATGAACCATCTTATATGTGGAATACAGTTGGATGGCTTGCTGATAAGTTAGGACTTACAATAACCACGATGAAACAAAAATGTGTTCCTCAAACTTATGAAGAGGACTTAAATTCTAGCACTTTAAATATGACTATTAAAAAAGGTATGGCAACAGGTATGAGTGCAGTTGTTACTGCAGAAACTAAGGAAGGAATTATCTTAGAGGCAGAATGTATTGGAAAAGTTTATGCGCCAAGTGAATTTGATACTAATACATGGACAGTTTATGGGGAACCTGATACAACTGTAACTATTAATAAACCTGCAACTGTAGAGCTTACTTGTGCTGATATTGTTAATCGTATTCCTGATGTTATTAATGCTCCATCTGGTTTTGTTCCAACTAGTCAAATGGGGGAAATGACATACCGTGTTAAACCATTAGATGAATATTTAAAATAAGAGTTTAAAACTCTTGTTTTTTTTGGTAATATATATGTGAGATGAGTTTATGAAAAAAATTGTTATATTACTTAGTATTGTCATTATTTTAGGAGTTGGTGGTATTTTCTACTATAATTATAGAGAAGCTAAAAAACAAGAAGAGTTAATTAGAAATGCCAAAATTGAAATAAGTACCATTGATAATTTAGATATCGAATTTTTAACTAAGTTAAAAGTATCAGATTTAATTACAAGTATTAATGGAAAAATAGTAGATGATTATGTTATTGATACGAAAAAAGTAGGTAAGAAAACTGTTGATTTTATCTTTATCAATGATGATAACATACGCCTTAATTATAGTATTGATATTAACATAGTTGATACTGTTCCACCTCTTATTTGGAATGCTAGTACTTACACTGTAGTAAAAGGTAAGGAGTTTGATTACTCTAATGTTTTATGTGGCGATAATTATGATAGTAAGCCAGAATGTAGCGTAATTGGATATTATGACACGAATAAAATTGGTTTTTATAAATTAGAGTTTAAAGCTGTTGATTCATCAGGTAATGAGACAACAAGTCCTTTTACTTTAAATGTTGTTGAAAGTATTGCTCCATCTAAACCTACGAATAATGAAATAGTTTATAAAGATTATAGTGATATTGTTAAGACTTATAAAACAGATAAGACAAAGATTGGGATTGATGTTTCTTCATGGCAAGGGGAAATTGATTTTGCAGCTTTGAAAAACGCAGGTGTTGAGTTTGTAATTATTCGTGTTGGAGGAAATACTGGGACAGAAAAAGAAAATTTTGTTGATAAAACATTTTATTATAATATAGAAGAAGCTAATAAATATGGAATAGACGTCGGATTATATTTCTTTAGTTATGCTAACTCGAAAGAACATGCCATAAGGGATGCAAAATGGGTTTTAGATGTTATTAAGGATTATGATGTAAGTTTACCTATTGCTTTTGACTGGGAAAATTGGAACTATTTTAATTCTTATAATCTTAGTTTTTATGAGTTAACAGAAATGGCTAATTCTTTTTTAGATACTTTATCTAAAGAAGGCTATAAAGGTATGGTTTATGGTAGTAAAAACTATTTAGAAAATATGTGGCTAGAAGTAGATTATCCTATTTGGGTAGCACAGTATAATTCTAGTTTATCTTATAAAGGTGACTATTTACTATGGCAAATATGTGAAAATGGGAAAGTTGATGGCATAAAAGGGGCTGTCGATGTGGATATATTGTATTTACAAGATGAAAGTTAGATTTTGATGGACTTTTTCTCTATTTTAAAGTAAAATATTCTTCATTGAAAGAAGTGAGTAGTAATGACTGCTATTAATATTAAAGAAAGAAGATTTTATATATTTATAACGACAATTTTAACAATGAATGAAGATGATGCCTTAAACTATATTATTGAATCAGAGGTAAGTTGTCAATCATTATATAATTATGCTAGAGAATATTTAATTTATAATCTAGATGGTTTCTCTCAAGAAAAATTAGTAGATACAAAGATATTTTTAGATAAGCTTAAGAGCGCATATTTTGATATTATTAATGGAAATACTAAAAAGGATAGAATGCAAAATAAGAATGTTGCTCAAAAGGAATATTACGCAAGAAATAATAAAAATTTTAATCTTTATGTGAAAAATATGTCTATATTAGAAGAATATGTAGATGGAGAAGAATATATTTATACAATTTTAAATAAATATAGAAAAAGTTATAGCTTTTTTATGAATTTAATAAAAGGATGTTCTTATAGTGAAGAACCTTATGATAAAGAATTATATAAACAAATTAATAAAATGCTTGAATCTAAAGAACAAAATGTCAATCAAGAAATTGAAAATATTGCACCTTTATTATTAGGATATATAAATGAAGGAATTAAAATTAGTAATGAATTATTACCATTTACTATGCTTGATTATTATGCTAACTTTAGTGTTCCTTTTGAATATTTTTTCTTATATAATGGGGATAAAATTCAAGATAGCGATTTAAATGCAATAAAAAAATTTTTTAAAAAAAGTTATTCTATATTAAAAAAGAAAGATAATTTTGTAGAGAGACAAATAGCACCATTTAATAAAGAATATGAATTAAAATCTGAATATATATATAATGTAAATGGAAACGAGATAAAACCTTCTATAGAAGAAAGAGAAAAAGTTATAGAATACTTAATAGGTAATGACATTCCGTTAGATTCTGCAATATATAAGCAAGCTTTAAGAAGGTATGCAAATGGTTTACTAGATATTAATGTAAAATTAAAAAGGAACTGTTAATGTCGATATATTGTATTGCAAGATGAGTTAGTGTAGAATAAGTGGGGAGATTTAACCCAAAAAAATGAGATTTATAATTA
>CAOJRP010000020.1 GCA_948442015.1 uncultured Erysipelotrichaceae bacterium | reverse complement strand
GTATAACATTCAAACTTGACCGAAAGGTCGGGGGGGTATAATTTTATCAACAATAAGAAAAAATGGAGGATAGAATTATATGAAAAAAAGAATAAAACAAATAATAGGAGTAATAATAGGAATAATAATCGGAATAAGTACGACAGTGGGAGCAACAACAATATTTAATAGTAAGGATATAACATATAGTAGTGATAAAACTAGTAAAACAAATGTCAAAGATTCATTAGATGAGTTATATACAAACTTAGGGAAATGTCCAGAAGGTTTAAGTTGTGTTAATTTAAAATTAAATGATGTGGTTGATCTAGGTGATTATATTTCGATGACCCCAACAAGTACAAGTTATACCATATCTAAAGATTTAACAGGGTATACTAGTGATCAAACAATAAATCCAAGTGAGTTAAACATATGGCGAGTGATAAGTAAGAACGAAGATGGAACTATAGATGTGATATCGGAATATACTTGTAATGAATGCATTAGTTTTAATGATAAAACAGGCTATATGAATTTAGCAGGTGGATTAAATTTAGTGGCGACTCAATATACAAATACTAAATATGTAAGTAAAACTAGAAATGTAGGTTATAGTAATCAAATAGAATATTGTAATGAAGTTTCAGAAACTTCCTGTCCAAAAGATACAGGATATGAGTCTGATCTTGATTTAATTAATGAAGCAATAGGAACGTTATATACAAAAAATTTGGCTGGTGGAGAAGCATTTTATTGGCTAGCGTCAAGGAATTACTTTCTTGATGGAGTTAATAGAGCTAATTATACTGGGCAGTCGGTAGAAGGAGATCACTTAGTTACTGGAAATGTAATAGCTTATCAAAATGCTGATGGGTCATGGGGGGCAGTTCCTTCTTGTCGTCAGTTACGTCCTGTTTTAACGTTGAAAACAGATATCAAAATAACAAATGGTGATGGTAAAAGCGCGAGTACTGCTTTTGAATTAAGGTAAGTAGAACATTCGAATCGAAAAAGTTTAGAATATGAGAAAATAGTTTGAAACTGAAGTGAAACCCATTTAGGAGACATTATAAAAAATAGAAAATCAAGGGCGAACGAAGTGAGTGAGTTCATCTAGACCCTTGATTTTTAATATGTTATAATAATTGTTCAAATAAAGCTTGTCTTAATTTTTGATTAATTAACAAATTAATCATATAAAGAACATCTTCTGCATATTCAACGATATTTGAATCTGGTTCTCCCATACCAGGACATAATCTATTATATACTTCATAATTATATCCGCCATTATTTTTTAGATATTCTATTATCGTTTCTAATTTATATATTAATCCAGTTATATTTTTTCTTTTGCTTAAAGTTTCATTTAAAGTATCCATAACAAGTTTATTATCATTACACTTTGATATTTTATATGCAACGACTTTCTATCATATAAATCAATTATTGTTGATAAATATGCTCTAGAGCCTTTAAAGATAAGATATGTTACATCTGTATCCCACACTTTATTTAGCTCATCAGTAGTAAAATTTCTTTTTAACAAGTTTGGTTTCACATTTTCTTCTATCCTTTCGTTTTTATTTTTCTTCTTAGCTTGCCTAACATAGTTAGGAATTAAATTATATTTTTTCATTATTCTTAAAACCTTCTTTCCGTTCATTACAACCCCATATTTGATCTTTAGCCTTCCACAATTCTACGATATCCATATGTGCCTTTAGAATTATCAAATATTTCTTTAATTATTATGATTATTTCTATATTTATAATAAGTTTTAGGACTTATTTCTAAAACAGCACATATATTATATAACTTATAATTATCTTTATAGAGATTAATAAAAGTTACTTTCTCTCTAGTTGTGCCTTGAGGAAGGCCTGGTATTTTTTAGTATCTCATATCTTTCTTTGTAGTCTTCTAAAGTTATAGGATTCTTTTGCCGTCCCTTTTTTATGTCAAAACCATATCCTTTTTTATAAGTATTGAATATAGTTCTAACTGTTCCAATTGGTAAATTAAAATCTCTAGAAATTATCCCTTCGGGTTGATGTTCCTTCAAAGTGCCTACGACAAATTTCTAATTTAATTTCTATATTTACTTTATTAAACTTTTGCCCTTTTTTAGCCATTATAATACACCTCCTTTCGGAGATGTATTACTATTTTTTATTAATGTCTACTCTAAGGGGTGCATTTCAAACTCAAACTATTTCTTTTTTTGTAACCAATTTTTTCCATCAACTATTCTTGCTGCTAACATAGAACTAGATGTATCTCCAACAACATTAAGCATTGTAGCAGGTGGGTCGATTATTGTTGCTATTATTGTTAGTATTGGTAGTGCTGCAACTGGGAAGTTCATCATGGAAAGAATTAACATTTCCGAAATTGTTCCACCACCTACAGGAACAGCTACAACAAGTAAGTTAGCGATTAAGGCGGTTACTATGACTGAAGATATCCCACTAAAACTATAAACATTAGCACCAAATAAATAAGCTAAGAACATAATTTTAAAGACACTACCAATAATTGAACCATCTTTATGAAAACTTGTACCAAAAGGTATAATTGTTTCTGCTATATCATCTGATACCCCAATGTTCTTAGCACATTTTGTATTGATTGGAATACAAGCAGCTGAAGAACAAGTAGAAATTGATGTTGCCGTAGCAGGAATAACATTTTGCCAAAATTTAACTAAACCTTTTTTTCCACCAGCAATTAAAGCGTAAAGTGAATAAATTATAAAATAGAAAAGTACTGCTACAACTGTGTAAATAACAAAAGTTTTAAAGTATCCAACGGCTATTTCATTACCAAATGTTCCAATTAAGGAAGCAAAGTAACAACCTAAACCAATTGGAGCAAAGTAGAAAATAATATCAATTAATTTTAAGACTACTGCATTAGCTGAGTTTAGTAATTCTTCAAAAGGCTTTGCTTTTTCACCAACTTTACTTATAGCAAGTCCAAATAGAATAGAAAAAATTACTAAAGCAAGAATATTATTTTTGGAAAGTAAATTGACAAAGTCTCCTGTACTTATTGCTTCAACAGTACGTTCTAAGATATTTAACTCAATATCACTAGATTCTTCGCCTTCCGATAAAGTTTCTAAAATAGTAGCACTATCATTAGTGTCAACAAGTTTTATAGAATAAGTAGAAACAAGTCCCACAGCTACAGCTACTAACGAAGTAATTATAAAGACGCCAATTATAGAACCAAGAACTTTTCCGAGTCTTTTTGGTTGCTTAATTTTAGCAATCGATGTTGTAATGGTTAAAAAGATTAGTGGTATAACAACAACAAAAAGCATATTTAAGAACAAGTCACCAAGAGGTTTTACAACTTCACATTTTTCTTTCCAGATAATTCCTGCAAGAGCTCCTATTAATAAGGAACCAATTAATATAATCGTTTGTTTATAATTCGACCATATTTTTTTCATTTCATCACTCCTTACTATAATACTATTCTAAATGCCTAAAAAATAAAAGCAAAACAAATCCACATTTCTAATTTGCTGTAATTATAAAATCCACACTTGAAACAGATTGTATTTTTGTTATAATGTTTATAGGAGGGTAAGATTATGGAGACTATTAATATTGCAGAAGATCAAAGAAAGGAATTAAGTTATAAAGTAGCACAATTAGTTTATGAACTAAAAAAAGATGAAAAAGTAGAATGTATTTATTTTATGCCAAATAAATATGATGAAGAATGCCGTGTTTTAAATATTTTTATAGCTACAAAAGCACCTCGTAGATTGGAAAAAAGCAAGTTAATTAAAGATTTTGAATCTAAAAATAATAAAGAAAAAGATGGTGTTGAAATTCATATTATTGCGAGATATGATTACAAAGAATATTCTGATAATATATTTGATCCCAAGAGGATTCCAGATATAGACTATGTTATGGGGTTAGAAATATTTAACGCTACGATTTTATTTGATAGAAATGGCAAATATCAAGATTTAAAAGAAATAGCAGAGATAACAGGAGTAGGTGAACATAGTACTTTATATACTTATGATAATCTTGCATCTATTGTTCCACCTATAGAGGAAAGAATAGATGGTTATTTAGAAGATATGGAAGATATGAGTCAAAGAGTAATAGGATTAAAAAAATTTACTAAAAGTGAAGCATTTACTGATATTTTAAAAATGTAGAAAACGGAAACATATATTCTTATATGTATTTTTTGATTAAATTTTTAAAAATTAGGTGATGGTAATTGAATAAAAATTTTATTAAACTTAATGATAACGATGAACATTTAAGTCTAGGAAATTTATTTCGAATAATTAAAGAAAATTCGAAAAATAAAACTGGTGCTTTACAAACGGAAATATTTTGTATTCTTTTTGAAGAAGAAAGTGCTCTTTCAACGACAATTAATAACTACTGTGTTGGAGCAAGAAGTATTGGCGACTCTTATAAACAGAAATTTATTAATAAGAAAAGAAGATATCAAAAAAAAGAGGAAGAATTTTTACCTAATATAATTGCACTACTTGAAATAATGGATGGGGTTTTATATAAGGAAGAAACTATTTCTTTTATAAATACTAATAAAAGTGCTAATTATTTAGCTAAAAAACTATATAATATTGCTAAAAATGATAAACAAGTTCCAAGTAGTTTAATAAATCAGTTAAATTTTCTTATAAAAGAGAAGAAGATTTATGAGTGTTTAGTTGAAGAACTGTTATTTATTGTCTTAGAAAAGAAACAACCAATAAATGAAAGTACTTTAAAAAAAGAGTTAATTGAAAATATTTTTAGTAATACAAATATTAGTCTAAAAGATTTAGAAAGTTACTTATCTTTAAAACTTAATGAAGGAATTAACTATGATTATTCTCTTATTAAGTTAGGGGAAGAAGATAATGCTTTAGCTAACTTTGAATTAGGTAGTAATGAATATTATGGGTATTATAAAGGAATACCAAGGTATGATGAGGCTTATAAGTATTTAGTTAAAGCAGCTGAAAAAGGTCATGCTAAAGCCAACTATATATTAGGAAATATGTATGTTAATGGGCTTATTGGTGGAATGAGTAATAAGGAATTAGAACTTGGTTATAATTATTATTTAAAAGCTAAGGAATTAGGTAGTATTGCTGCTATTAATGCAATTGGAAATATGTATTATAAAGGAATTTATCCTTTAGAGAAAAATAAAGAAGAAGCTCTAAAACTTTATGAGGAAGCAAGTAGTTATAACTATGCTTATGCTTTTAATAATTTAGGGAAAATATGTGAAGAAGAGAAGAAAGATGACAAGGCTTTTGAATATTATATGAAAGCTGCTAATTTAAAAGAGAGTTGGGCTTGTAATAAAGTAGGAGAATTATTACGAAGAAGAGGGAGTTTAGAAGAGGCTTTCACTTATTACAACCAAGCATTAGAAAGTAATTATAAAAATATTTGTTATTATGCTTATTATAATTTAGCTAAATACTATTATTTATGTGGGTGTGCTCCAGTAGTTTTAGTGCCTAATAAAGAAAAAGCAAAAGAGTATTTTGAAATTGCAAGTGATAATAATATTTTGGAAGCTACTATGAAATTATTTTATCTTAATGTCGAAGAGTATTTAAAGACTAGAGAAAAAGAGATTTTTGAAGAAGTTTATAGTTTAAAAAGAAAGATTGAAACTGATAAGGACTATAGCGATGATTTACGAAAAGAAACCCAAAAAGAGTTAGAAAGAATAACTAAAGAAATAGCAATAGATATAAATTGAAATTTATGTATTGAAAAATGCCCTAAATATGATATTATAGTTAGTAACAAAGGAGGAATATTATGGCAAAAAGTAATATTAATGTTGAATATGTTTTAGCAAATATTCAAAAAACAATTCAAATTAATAGTATTGACTTACGGACTTGGGAAAAATTTTTTCTATTTTATTTAGAATCTAGCAATAAAATGCTTCTTGATTTACAAAGCTTAATAGAATTAAACAATATTTTATTAGAAGCAACTATTACTGATATAGTAACAACTGAATATGAAGTTAGATTTAAAGTAGCGGTAGAATTTTTAAAAAAGGACTTATCTAAATTAACAAAAAGCCTTAATTACTTGAATAATATGTTTGATGATAATGGTTTCTTAAAACCAGAATGGGTAATGACTTATAAAGAAAAGAACAAATTAATGTTTAATGATAAAAATAAATTTTATAAAACTTACCTGGAAGATGGAATATTACCAGGTGAGACAATATTACAAGATGATATAATTAAGCCCAAAGATGTAAAGTTTTAAATATAACAAGTAATAAGGAAATAAAATAATAGTTGCCGAAAGTTCTATGATTTGCATAGAATTTTTTTGAAATATTGAAACTGATAAGGACTATAGCGATGATTTACGAAAAGAGACTCAAAAAGAGTTAGAAAGAATAACTAAAGAAATAACGATAAATATTAAAAATAATTAAAAATATTGCTATAATATTTATAATAGTGGAGGTTGAAAGGCTATGGAAAAAATGCAAATTGATACAAAGGAATATATTTTATATGCGCCTGATTCTCTAAATTATATAACAGAAAATATGGGTAATATTTTAAAAGAAAGAATGGATTTTTATAAAACATTATTTGATGTTAAAGATTTTAGAAAAGTAGTAATAAATTATTTTGATGATTTAGATAAGTTTCGAGAATTTATTTACGAGATAAGAGGTGAAAGAGAGTCTTTACCAGAATATGCTAAAGGAACATTCGATAAAGGAATGATTAATGCTTTTATAGAACCTAATATCATAGTTGGTAGTTCTTTATATAATAATAAATTACATTTAGCTTCACATGAGTTATTTCATATCATGTATAAAGAATTAATCTGGGAAAAAGAAAATAAAAAAAGAGTTGTTTGGTTTGATGAAGGTATGGCCCAGCTATTTTGTGGGCAATATAAAGAGATTTTAAATAAAGAAAATTTTAAAGGTTGGTTTTTAGATGTCATAAATAGTACAAAAACAAAACCAAATTTAAATGGATTAAAACATGGAAGTAGCTTTAAAACAGATGATTATAATGGGTATAAACTAAGTTTATTAGCTGTAAAATATTTATTTGATACTTTAGGTTTTGAAGAGTTTAAAAGGTTAATGCATGATGTAGATAAAATTGAGAGTTATGGTTTAACTGTTTTAGATGATGCAATAGAGTTTTATAAAAATGGATGTTAATAATGCAACAAAATATCAAATTAATAGTTAAAGAATATTTAGATGTTTTTTCAAAAGAAAAAGATAAATTGTTGTTGCTAGATAATTTTCTAAAAAAGTCTTCCAAAGAAGAATTAATAGATTGGAATAATATAAATGGGTACTTAACTGTCGGAGCTTTTGTCTATTCTCCAAGAGAAGTTAAATTTTTAGTTCTTTACCATAAGGATTTGCAAATGTATTTATATCCAGGAGGTCATATTGAAAAAGAGGATAAGACTTTATTAGATAGTGCTTTAAGAGAATTAAAAGAAGAAACAGGTTTAGAAAAAGTGAAATTGTTAAAAATAAATAATATGACTTTACCATTTGATATTGATATCCATTTAATTCCTTTTAATGCAAGAGTAGGTATGCCTACACATTATCATTTTGATTTTAGATATTTATTTTTAGTAGATTCTATTACGGAAATTATTTTTGATAAAGAAGAATTTAAAATTATAAATGGATTTCAAAAAATAATCTAAAAAAAGATAAAAATTATCTAAAAGTAGTTACTAAAATTGAAAAATTTTTTGAAGAAAATATGATATAATTTAAAATGTATGGGTGATATTCATGGAAAAGAAAATGTCTAAAAAAGAAATAGTAAAAATGTTACTTAATAATAAAGAAATTAATATTGATAATGAAGATGAGTTATTAGATTTATTAATTGATGAACCAATTAGTATTGATGCTTTAAATGAAGAAGAAAAAAATATTAAATTAAGAGATAAAATAGCTGATAAAATCACGAAATTTATTGGTTCATGGACTTTCATTTTAGGTTTTAGTGGCTTTTTAATTTTTTGGGTTTTATTAAACTTATATTTTATTGATGATTTAGACCCTTATCCTTTTATTCTTCTTAATTTATTACTTTCTTGTATCGCTGCTTTACAAGCGCCAATTATTATGATGAGTCAAAATAGAGAGGTGAAAAGAGATAGTTTAAGAAGTAAAAATGATTATCGAACAGATTTAAAAAGTGAACTTATTTTAGAAGAATTACATGATAAAATGGAAAAGTTAGAAAAGTTAGAGAAAGAAATTTTAAAAGAATTAGAAAATAAAAGGAAATGAAAAAATGAAGAGTGTATATATCCATATTCCTTTTTGTAAAAGTATTTGTTCTTATTGTGATTTTTGTAAAATGTTATATCATGGTCCTTGGGTAACAAAATATTTAAATGCTTTAGCTTTAGAAATTAAAGATAAGTACGAGGGGGAAGAGTTAGAAACAATTTATATAGGTGGAGGGACACCTAGTGCCTTATCTGAAAAAGAACTGCGATATTTATTAGATATTGTGGCGAAATTTAATGTTAGTGATAATTTAGAATATACTTTTGAATGTAATATTAATGATATTTCAGAAACACTACTTTCTATTTTAAAAGAATATGGTGTTAATCGTCTTAGTATTGGCATTGAGTCTTTTGATAATAATAAATTAGAATTTATGGAGAGATATCATACATTTGAAGAAGCTGAAGAAAAAATCAAATTATGTCGTAAACTAGGCTTTAATAACATTAACCTTGATTTAATTTATGGTATTCCTGGTGAAAATTTAAAAGTTTTAAAAAAAGATCTTGATTTAATTTTAAAGTTAGATCCTGACCATATTAGCACCTATAGTTTAATTGTGGAAGATAATACTAAAGTCGGTAATTCAAAGATGATTCCAATTAGTGAGGATTTAGATGCCGAAATGTATGATTATATAGTTTCAAGATTAGAAAGTAAAAAGTATCTTCGATATGAAATTAGCAATTTTTCGAAAAAAGGAAAAGAAAGTAGGCATAATTTAAATTATTGGAATAATTTAGAATATTATGGTTTTGGTTTAGGAGCTTCTGGGTATATCGCTAGTGTTCGATATGAAAATACAAGAAGTTTAACGGATTACTTAAATGGCAAATATGTTTTAAAACAAGAATTATTAACTAAAGAAGTAAGTATGGATAATGAATTAATGCTTGGACTTCGCAAAATAGAAGGTATTAATTTACAAAACTTTTATGATAAATATGATGTTAATCTCCAAGAAGTTTATGATATAAAAGAATTACTAAAGAATAATGATTTAATTTATGATAAAGGATATTTATATATAAATAAAGATGAATTATATATTATGAATGAGATATTAATTAAAATACTATAAATATAGATAAAATTTAAAAGACGTTTTGGTCTTTTTTTGTTTGCCATTTTCTAAAAATAGTGTTAGTATATAAAACTATAAAAAAGATTTACATTCGAACAATGTATATTTTGTGTAAAATCAAATGTAAAATTTGTTCTGCTTGATTTACACATTTCGAATAAATGATACAATAATATTGAGGAGGAATTTCTAATGGAACAATTATTACTAAATTTATATAATGATATTTCCGCATTATCTTTTGTAGATATATTATTTTTAGTGTTATTTATAATATTAGTTATTGTCGTAATCAGTTTAGTTAGTATTTTACGAAATAATAATAAAATAGTAAAACAAGATGAAATAGTAGAAATTCCCAAAATCGATGAAAAACCAAAAGTGGAAGAAGTCAAAGAAAATATGGAAATTAAAACTAATAATGATGATCTTGATTTATCAAGTATTACAAAAGAATTAGAAAGTATTAGTAAAGCTAATGTTAAGTTAACACCTTATGAAGAAGAACAAGAAGAAAAAGCTATTATTAGTTATGATGAACTTTTAAAAACAAGAAGTGATTTAAAGATTAATTATCAAGAAGAAGAAAACTTAGATGATGTAGTAGTAAAAAAGGTGGATATGGAAAATATGACAAGTGAATTAGATATGAGTGAAGTAAGAGAAATAATAAAAGATAAAGAAACTAATAAAGCACCAGTAGTAATTAGTTATGAAAAAGAAGAAGCTTTTTTAGAAAGTTTAAAAAAATTACAACAAATGCTTAATAGTTAAATACTGTTAAGTCTTTTTTTGAATTGAGGGATATAAATGACATTTAAGATTATAACATTGGGATGTAAAGTTAATTTATATGAAAGTGAAATTATGCAAGAAAAACTACTTAATAATGGATTTATTTTAGCAAATGATGAGCATAGTGACATTATAATTATTAATACTTGTTCTGTTACAAATGTGGCTGATAATAAATCTAAAAAACTTATTCGTAGTGCAAGACGTGATAATAAAAATGCTATAATTGTCGTATGTGGTTGTATGGCTCAAAATAAACAAGAAGAAATAAAAGATTTAGCAATTGATATTTTAATTGGAAATAAAGATAAGAGTAAAATAGTTGAACTTCTTAGAGAGTATTTAAACAATAAAAAACCAATTATAAGATTTTATAATGCAAAAAGATTAGAATTTGAGAATATGCAAGTAGATAAATTTAACTCTCATACAAGAGCTTTTATGAAAATTCAGGATGGGTGTAATAACTATTGTACTTATTGTATTATTCCTTATGTAAGAGGAAGTATTAGAAGTAAAGATTTTACTAGTGCAATAGAAGAAACTAAAATGTTAACAAAAAATGGTCATAAAGAAATTGTTTTGACTGGTATTAATACAGGTGCTTATGGCAAAGAATTTGGTAAAGACCTAGTCGATTTAATTACTGAAATGTCTAAAATTAGTGGATTAGAAAGAATTAGAATATCTTCCATCGAGATTACAGAAATTAATGAAAAGTTTTTGCATATGCTAAAGACTAATGACAAGGTTTGTAATCACCTACATATACCTCTTCAAAGTGGTAGTGAAAGAATTTTAAAACTGATGGGAAGAAAATATACTAAGAAAGAATTTTTAGATAAAATTGACAAAATTAGAGAAGTAAGAAAAGATATTAATATTACAACAGATGTGATTGTTGGTTTTCCAAGTGAAACAGAAAAGGATTTTAAGGAATGTTTAGAGTTTTGTAAATTATTAGAATTTGGCAAAATTCACGTTTTCCCTTATTCGAAAAGAGAGGGGACAAAGGCGGCAGAAATGAAAGAACAACTAGACAATGGACTAAAAAAAGAACGAGCAAGAACTTTAATTGCTTTAAGTGATAAAATGGAAGAAGTGTATAATAAAAAATTTCTAAATCAAAAACTTTCTGTTTTAATTGAAACTAATAAAGAGGGGATAAGTACAGGATTAACTAGTAATTATTTAAAAGTTTTAATTAGCGATAATTTAGAAGTTAATAGAAATTATGAAGTTTTAATTAAAGAGGCAGAAAAAGATAGTGTTTATGGCTTTATAATGATAGAAAATAAAATATATAATTGAAAATCAAGTGGGAATTTGAAATGTAAATAGCTTTTTTCCTTTTCTTGCAGACATTAAAAAAATAATATATAATTAGGTTGGGTGATTCGATGATTATAGATATAAATACAATGTTTAATTACCAAATTATTAATAATGGTTCCTTTTTAGTTGGAATGCTTCATTCATATCGTGCAGATATGATATCTCAGGAATACCTAAAACAAGGATTAAACCTTTATAGAAAGAATAAAATGGTTTCAACAATTATTAAAGCTATTTTAGTTGAGGAATAGTTATGATAGAAGAAAATGATAAACCTATGATTAAAGAAAATAGTGATGGCAGTGCTCAAATTGTCATTAAAGATATGGATGGCATAGAACATCATTGCAATTTATTTTATAATAGAGAAAAAGATTTTAAGCAAAAATTTAAGTTTTTTAAAACAAAGATAAAATGTAGTACAGTAATTAGTTCTTTAATAACAGCTATACTATTTACAAGCATTTTTAATCTTGTTGATGGAATAAAAAATTCTATGAGAGAAACAGATGAAAAAAAGATCGAGGATGAAAAAAGAAAAAATAGTTTAGAATTTAATATAGATAATGCTGATAAAATTGTTGTCAAAAAATTTTTTGATGAAGCTTTAACGGATTTGGAAACAATAAAAGATAATAATCAAGAAACTTTAAATATTTATAATACAATTCATAGTAAATTAATTTTACTTGAAAAAGAAAATGATTATCTTACATATATTATTGAAGGATCAAAATTATTTAGTGAAGCAAATATCTATTTTGGTGTTGGTAAATATGAAAAGTATTTAAATGCCAAAAATATTAATGGTGAAGTTTATTTTCCTTTAGAAACGGCAATCCCATCATATAGCGAAGAAGAGCTCGTAGGAAATATAATAATAACTTATTTACCTAATGATACAACACCTTATGTTAGTGAAAGTGAACTAGAAGAATTTAAGAAATCGAAAGAAATAAAAAGCTATATTAATAAATTGTAGCGAAAAAATATTCGCTTTTTTTCTTGGCTGTGTTATAATTGAATTGGTGACGTGCATGTTTTACATAAAAGGAAAAATTAGACATTTAATATTTGAAGGAGAAAACGGCTATAAAGTTGGTCTTTTTCGCATTAAAGAAACAGATAATGAAGAATTGAAAGATTATGTCAATAAAACGATTACTTTTGTCGGTTATTTTGCTAATTTAAACTTAGATGATAATTATATTTTTAATGGTAATATGATAATAAATACAAAATTTGGTGAGCAATACCAAGTTTCTTCTTATGAACGATTAGAGCCAGAAGGCAAAGATGCTGTAATAGAATTTTTAAGTAGTCCATTAATTAAGGGTTGCGGTGAAAAAACAGCAGAGAGTATCGTAACAACTTTAGGAGAAAATGCTTTAACTATTATTAAAGAAAATTACTTAGAACTTTTAAAAGTGCCAAAAATAAATGAAGTTAAAGCAAAAAGAATTTATGATTCTTTAATTAAATATGAGAGCACAGATATTATTATAGTCAAGCTAAAAGAGGCTGGTTTTACGATTAATGAATCTTTAACAATTCTTAATGCTCATGGCGAAAAATCGTTAGAAGTATTTGAAAAAGATCCTTATAGTTTAGTAGATATTATTGATTTTAGTAAAATAGATAAAATATATTTAAATTCCAATATAAGAGATTCGAAGATAAGAGTTTTAGCTTGTTTAATAGAAACTTTTAAAGAATTAGGTTTTTCTAAAGGAGATATTTACTTTTATATTGATGAATTATTAGACTACTTAAGAGCAAAGTTTTCTCTAATTATCGAAAAAGAAAAATGTGAAGAATACTTAAACGAGCTTTGTATTGATAATAAAGTTGTTTTAGAACAGAATAGATATTATTTAAAAGAGTTTTATGACTATGAAAAAGACATTGCCAGGAATCTCAATATTATTAATAGTTTAGGGGCAACTTGTGTCAAAGACTTTGAAAAAATGATTAACGAATTAGAAATACGTTTAGATGTCAAATACAATGAAGAACAAAAAAAAGCTATTAAAGGAGCTTTAGAAAATAGAATAAGTATTATAACTGGCGGACCGGGGACAGGAAAAACAACAATTATTAATGCGATTGTTAAAATCTATATTAAAATGAATAAATTAAGTCCTCATGAAGTAATTAATGATATCGCCCTTCTTGCTCCAACAGGAAGAGCTAGTAAAAAGATGAGTGAAAGTACGAGCCTTGGTGCAATGACTATTCATCGCTATTTAAAATGGAATAAAGAAAAAAATGAATTTCAAATAAATGAGTTTAATAAAAATTCCCAAAAACTAATTATTGTTGATGAAACTAGTATGATAGATACCTATCTTTTTGCTAGTTTATTAAAAGGAATTAAACATAATGTAAAACTTATTTTTGTTGGAGATGCTAATCAATTACCTTCGGTTGGAGCAGGGCTTGTTTTAAATGATTTAATAGATTCAGCAAGTTTTAATCATTATCCTTTATCACGTATTTATCGTCAAAGTGATAACTCTTATATTCCCGTTTTAGCCAAAGAAATCAAAGATTGTGACTTATCTAGTACATTTGTAACTCAAAAAGATGATTATAATTTCTTGCCTGCTAAAGGAAGTAATATAAAAGAAATGATTCGTAAAATTTGTTCAATGAGCATAGCTAAAGGATTAGATGAACAAAGTATCCAAATTCTTGCTCCGATGTATAAAGGAGAAAATGGAATTGATAACTTAAATGTAATTTTACAAGAACTTTTTAATCCTAAAAAAGAAGATAAAAAAGAAATGAAAGTCGGAGAAGTTATCTATCGAGTTAATGATAAAGTATTACAATTAACTAATTCTGTAGAAGATAATGTTTATAATGGTGATATTGGATATATTAAAGAAATTAAGACAGTAACTGAGCCTCGTAAAAAGGAAGTTTTTGTAATTGATTTTGATGGTAATAAAGTAGAATATGGTAAAGAAGATTTAATTATGATTAGACATGCTTATGCAATTTCAATCCATAAAAGTCAAGGTTCAGAGTTTCCTCATGTTATAATGCCAGTTAGTCGAGGGTACTATAAAATGTTATATAATAAACTGATTTATACAGGTGTTTCAAGAGCTAAAAAGAGTTTGGTAATTATTGGAGAACCTGAAAGTTTTATTATGGCAGTTAATAACAATTATAGTAAAGGGAGAAAAACAACTCTTAAAGAAAGAATAATTAATAATTAAATATTTTTATACATAAAATTATTGTAAAGGTCCATACTACTACTAGGTGGTGGTAAGATGAAAAAAGGAATATGCATTTGTGCGATGACTACAGCTTTAATAGCTATTCATGCCATAATGATTAAAAGAATGGTTTATCTAGAACAAGCATGTGGTGTTTTAAGAAAATGTGAAACTTATGATTGTTGACCTTCAATGGTCTTTTTTTAGGAGATACTAATGAAAAAAATTAATTATGAATTATTAAACGATATTATGTTTTTTTTGAAAAAAATACTCAAGTTAGTATATGTGTCTATTATAGCAATTATTGCCTTTTTGATAGTTAAAGTCTTTAAAGAAGCAAAGATAATGTCTTTTATTTGTACTATTTTTAAAATTCTATCTCCTTTATTTATAGGGTTTGCTATTACATGGGTGTTAAATCCTTTAGTTGATAAATTAGAAAATAAAGGTTTAAACAGATGTCTTAGTAGTATTATTGTTTTTGCCTTATTTGTTATTATTTTAGCTGTTATTTTAATTTTAATTATTCCTATTTTATATCATCAAATAATCGATTTTACGGATAATATCCCTGATTTAATTAATACGTTAGAAAATTTACTTAATGGAAGAGATATACATAAATATTTAGAACCTATTACAAGTAGTATGCCTAATATGTTCATAAGTAGTATTAAAACAATTTTATCTTGGGCTGGTATTATTGGGTTAAGTTTAATTTTTTCTCTATATTTATTGATGGATTATCATAAGATAAATGCTTGTGTTAAAAGAATGTTAAAAAAAGAAGAGTATGCTAAATTATTAATTGGTATTAATAAAGAAGTAAGAAAATGTGTTAATGGAACGATTTTAGTAGCAACGATTGTTTTTATTTTAGATACTATTTTCTTTGCCATTTTTAAATTACCAAGTTCCTTACTTTTTGGCTTGTTTTGTGGGTTAACTGACCTTATTCCTTATATTGGACCATATATTGGGGGAGCGTTAGCTGTTTTGGTTGGTTTTAGTGAATCAAAATTTTTAGGTATTGTAACTTTAATAATTGTCGTTGTAGTGCAGCTTTTGGAAAATTTAGTCTTACAGCCATATGTTATGAGTAAAGCTATTAAACTTCATCCTGTGACTATTATTTTAGCTTTGACTATCGCTAGTAGTTTATTTGGAATTGTAGGTATGATTATTGCAACACCGCTTTTAGCTATGTTAAAAGTTATTTATACATTTATTAGAAAAGAAAAATATATTAATTAGAAAGTATTTTAAATTAATTAAGTATTAAAGTCATTTTAGTAATGGATTTTTTCTATACAATAATTAAAATTTTGTTGAAATTTAGCAAAAAATGAAAGAAATTTCACGAAAAAAAGAGGAATTTCGCCTTTCACATTGTATATATAAGGGTGAAAGGAGGAAAAAATGAAAAAGATTTTCAAGTTAATGATGTTCTTAATTATTTGTGCTTTTTTATGCGTTAGTAATAGCTATGCTTCAAGAGTAGATGAAATAAAATTACAATCTAGATTTAAGTATAAATATAAGTATACATTTGGTTTTGCAACTCCTAATTTTTATTATTCGAAACAAAAATTAGAAAGTAATAATCGTCAAGTATATAATTTTAATATGCCTTATAATAAAGAATTTGAAATCTATAATATTTATGAAGGAATTCCAGATACCAGTATTTCAAAAGATATATTTTTAAAAATAAAAGAAATAGCCTATTATGGCGATATGAAATACAGTGAGACACAGGATGACTTATATTATTTTCTCACTCAAGGATTAATGATTAAAACTTTAAAACCAAATAATTTTACTTATGGATTAAATAGCAAATATACTTTAGAAGAAGTAGAAGAACAAGAAAATTTACTAGTCCAAGAAATGGCTAATTATTTTAAAAAACCAAGTTTTGATAACAAAAAGATTGATCTAAATTTAAATCAAACTATAACACTTTCAGATGAAAATAATATTTTACCAAGTTATGTTTTAGAAGAAAATGATAGTGATATTGTTTCATATGAAGTAATTGATAATAAAATAGTATTAAAAGCATTAAAACCTGGGGATGTTACTTTTAGATTAAAAAAAGAATTTAAAGATAAAGATCATGATATGGAATTTTTATTTAAAGAGATTAAAGGAACTCCAATAACACCTATAAACTTTGCTTTAACGTCAGGTAATTTTGCTGCATATTCTACATTTAAAGTTCAGGTTAATGAAAATACTTCAAGAGTTGGATTAGATATTAAAGATGATAAAACTTCGCTTGATGATGAGAAATTAAATGTATCTTATGGTATTTATAATCAAAAAGATGAATTGGTTTATCAAATAAATACTGATATTGAAGGTTTATTTTATACTGATTATTTGCCTTTTGATAAGTATTATATAAAAGAAATAAGTAATAACGATATTTATATAAAAAATAATAATATATATGAAGTAAATTTAGATAGTAATGAAGACAAGGTTATTATTATAGAAAACCATAAAAAAGATCTAAGCAAAAATAAGCCAGTTGATGATAAATTAAGGCAAATAAATATTAGCTTTCTTGATGAAGAAGGGAGATTAATTAAAAAAGATGTTGATATTTCTATTATGGATAAACTTTATCAAATTAATGGACAAACTTCTCTTATTTTAAAAGATGGAAATTATCTAATTAAATTTTTAAAAATACCTGAAGATTATGTCTTAGAAAATGAAACTACTATTTTAAATGTTAATGATAATGTAGAATTAGAAATTGTATTAAAGCACAAAGAAGAAGGTTATGGATATGAAACTATAGACGTCCCTAATACTTGGGCTGTCAAGTCAGTTAATTATTTATTCATTTTTATTGGTTTAAGATATGTTAAAAAATTTAGTAAATGGTAGTTTAATTCTTCTAATTATCGCTGTTCTCTTATTTTCTCTTTTTGAAAAAAAGCAAGAAGAACAAAAAGTAGTTGAAGCAACTTATGATTTAAGTGATAGTTATGATGAAGTGAAATGTCAAAATATCTTAATTATTCCTAAAATTAATTTAAATAAATGTATGAATATCAATGATGTTAATAAAGATATAGCTATTTTATACGACTCAAATACAGTTGTATTAGCAAGTCATTCTGGTAATGCAAATAATGCTTATTTTAAGAATTTATATAAGTTAAAAGTTAATGATGAAGTTATATTTTATCATCATAATAAAAAGAATAAGTACAAAGTAATTGCTATAAAAACAAAACTAAAAAAAGACAAACTATCTTTTGAGAATAGAGATAATCAATTAATTTTAGTAACTTGTAGTTATACCAAAAAAGATGAACAACTAGTCTATTATTTGGAAAAATAGTAGACTTTTTCTTTACTTCAATCTATAATAAACAATCACAAAGGAGAATTAGTGATGGAAGAGTTAAAAGTGTTGCAAAAGGAACAAAAAATTAAAGAACTTTTTTGGGATTTTGTTAATTTAGATTATTCTAAATGTAAGGAATTTGAGTATAAGATCAATGCGTTTCCTTTAATGTATAATATCTTTCAAGATTGTGATAGAGAACAATTAGTATCTTTTTTTCAAATGATACCTATTTTTGAAAGATCAGTTCCTATTGAAGAAGCAGATTATATTTTATATGCTAATCCTTATGCAAGAGTAGAAGATTTTACTGATTCTGTTTTAGAAGAGCTTGAAGAAATTGATGAAGTAAGAAAAAAAGACTCTGAAATCATCATTTGTGGTAAAGCCACAAATATTAGAGATATTTTAAAGGATAAATATCAAAATATTACATATGTCGATAGTCACTATGCCGAATATTTAGGTCAAAGGTTTAATCTTCCGATGAAGGAAAAATATGTTGTTTATGATGATCGAGATTGTACACTTAATATCTGGCCCGTAGATGGATGTTTAAATAAATGTGGGTTTTGCAGAAGAACTTATATGAATATTCCTTTTGAAACGCAACCAATAGATAAAATTAAAGATGAATTAGATTGGTATAAAGAAAATCATCCTGAGCAAATGGAAGTTTTAAGATTAAGAGCAGAAAATTTAACTGAATGTGGATTTGATTTAGGGGAGGAACATACTTTAGATAAATACATCGACTTAGTAGATAGTTATGATGAAGTAAAAGAAATAAAAATAACGATAGGAATGTGTATAGGGGAAATAAATGATAAAATACTTTCTTCCCTTTGTCGAACAAAAAAATAACTTTTATTGCTCTTAATATTGAAGCGGGAAGTGATCGATTATTAAAAGTAATTGGTAAAAAACATACATGTGATGATGTAAGAAGAATTATTAAAACACTTTATACTTATCATCCTAACCTTTATATTTCTACAACAGCTATGGTTGGTCTTCCAACAGAAACAATTGAAGATATAATAGCTTTAGGAGATTTAATTTTGGAATGTGGTTTTGGATACTTTCACTGTAATTATTATGGGTACTCACCAAAACATCCTCTAGCTAGGTATGAACAGTTAAATGATCAAGTAAGAGAATTACATTTAAGATATTTAATTCGTTATATAAAGAAGAATTTTGATGAAAAATATAAAGCGAAATATGTTTTAAAAATGCGTCATGAATCGATAAAAGATAAAGGCAAAAGAAGTGTAATGAGGGAACTAGAAGAATTAAAAGAAAGGCAAAAATATCGTAAAGCTAGACAATTAATGGTCACAAATGAGTATTTTGTTGGAGATGATATATCTATAAGAAGTTCTAAAAACAACTTGTCTTATGATGGGATGAAAAATGAAACAAAAAGAATAATTTTAGCCAAGAAAAAATGTCCATAAAAAGTAAAAAAATGCAAAAAAAGTCAAATTTTTGTATTTTTTTTGCAAAAAAAAGAGGAAATTGAGGGGTAACCTATAATATATATAGATAGAGGGTGATTTTATGGCTAATATATCAAATGATGATATAAAAACAATTAGAATTAATGCTAATATTGTTGATATTATTAGCGATTATATACCTCTTACCAAAAGAGGAAAGAACTTTTTAGGTGTTTGTCCTTTTCATGAAGATCATTCTCCAAGTATGAGTGTTTCTGAAGATAAACAAATATATAAATGTTTTTCTTGTGGGGCAGCAGGTAATGTTTTCACATTTGTCGAAAATTATGAACAAGTACCATTTTATGAAGCAGTTTCCATTGTTGCTAATAAAATAGGAATGAAGTTTAATGCAAACGATAAAGAAATGCGAAAAAATAATCCTCATAAAATTGATTATGAAATAATGTCTTTAGCTTTAAAATTTTATCAAAATAATTTAAAAACTGAATTAGGAGCCAAAGCAAGACAATATTTAGCAGAAAGACACATTGATAATGCGGCGATAAATGAATTTGGCATAGGGCTTTCTTTTGATAAACCTGATTCTTTATATACTTTTTTAATAAATAAAAATTATGATTTAAAGAAACTTACTGATTTAGGATTAATAAATGTGAGTAAAAGTAGTGTTCATGATATATTTACTAAAAGAATTATTTTTCCTCTTTGGGATAAAGATGGGGAAGTAGTTGGTTTTAGTGCAAGGATTTATCGAGGAGAAAAAGATGTTTCTAAATATATGAATAGTAAAGAAACAATGATTTTCAAAAAAGGGGAAACCTTATATAACTATCATAATGCTAAAGAACACATCAAAAAAGAAAAATCGGTTATAATAGTAGAAGGATTTATGGATGCCATAAGGCTTTCTGTAAATGGAGTGAAAAATGTCATTGCTTTGCAAGGAACAGCTTTAACTAAAGAACAAGTTGATTTAGTAAAAAAACTTCGAGTAAAAGTTATACTTTCCTTAGATAATGATAATGCTGGTGAGTTAGCAACAATTAATAATGGAAAAATGCTTGAAGAACAAGGATTAGAAGTCTTTGTTGTTCGGATAAGTGGCGAAAAAGATCCTGATGAATACGTTTTAAAAAATGGTATTGAAGCATTTAGAGAAAACTTAAAGAATCCACCATCTTATTTTGACTTTAATCTAGCTTATTTAAAGAAAAACAAGAATTTGAATAATTCTAATGATTTAGCAGAGTATATTAATGAAGTACTAAAGAAAATTAGTGAGTCTGATGATGAGATTTTAAAAGCTTTAACTATCAAAAAAATAGCTCAAGAATATGATTTATCGCTTGACTTATTAACAAAAAAACTGAGTTCTATTAAAAAGGTTGAACAAAAGATTAAGCCCAAAAATGAAAAAATTGTTTTCAAAAAAGAAAAAAAGCCTTATAATAAGACAGCAGATGAAATTTTATACTTTATGATGAATGATAAAAAATATGTAGAAATGTATTTGAAAAAATTGGGGTGCTTTAATGATGAAATTCATAGGAATATTGCTAATGAAATAGTTTACTATTGTGATAAATATAAAAGTATTACATTAGCTGACTTTATAACGTACATTAATGATAACGAACTAAAAGATGAAGTTATGAAAATAGTTAATAGTAGTGTGATTACAGAACTAAATGAAAATATTTTAGAAGACTATTTTAAATCTATTAATAAATTAATGGTTAAAGATAAAATCAATGAATTAAAAGAAAAAATGAAATTAGAGTTAGACGATGCTAAAAAAATAAAATTAGCAGAAAAAATACAAGAACTAAAAAAAGGAAGTGTAGAATAATGGTAGAAATAAAAACATTAGAAGAACGAAAAAAGGACTTATTGAAAAAAGGGGAAGAGCAAGGTTATATCACCTTTGAACAGTTGGCTGAATCTTTAAAAGGATTAGATGTTGAAGCCGATACTTTAGATGAATTATATACTTTTTTTGTCGATAACGGAATTGAAGTTGTAACAGAAGAAGATGCATCTTCTTCAAGTGGTGGAAAAATTGCACCAGTAGAAGAACCAATTTTATTAAATGATGATGAAATAACCAAAGACGTTAATATTAATGATCCCGTAAGAATGTATTTAAAAGAGATTGGACGTATTAGTCTTTTAAGCCCCGAAGAAGAATTGGATTTATCTGTTAGAGTAGCTGCTGGGGATGAAATAGCTAAAAATATTTTAGCAGAATCTAATTTAAGATTAGTTGTATCCATTGCTAAAAGATATGTTGGAAGAGGTTTGTTATTCTTAGACTTAATTCAAGAAGGAAATATTGGACTTATGAAAGCGGTTGAAAAATTTGACTATGATAAAGGATATAAATTTTCGACTTATGCAACTTGGTGGATTAGACAGGCAATAACAAGAGCATTAGCGGATCAAGCAAGAACAATACGTGTTCCTGTTCATATGGTTGAAACAATTAATAAAATGGCACGTATTCAAAGACAAATGACACTAGAATTAAATCGTGAACCATCAGAAGAAGAATTATCTAAGAAAATGGGTATTAGTGTCGATAAGGTAAGAGAAGTCATGAAAATTAGTCAAGACCCAGTATCTTTAGAAACACCAATTGGAGAAGAAGATGATTCGCATTTAGGAGATTTTATTAAAGATGAGCGAAGTATGTCTCCTGAAGAATATGCTACTAATGAAATTTTAAAAGAAGAAATAAAAAGTGTTTTATTAACACTACAAGAAAGGGAACAAGAAGTACTAGAACTTCGATTTGGTCTTATTGATGGAACTAGCCATACTTTAGAAGAAGTAGGGAAGAAATTTAATGTTACAAGAGAAAGAATTCGTCAAATAGAAGCTAAAGCTTTAAGAAAATTACGTCATCCATCACGTGCTAAAAAGTTAAAAGACTTCTTGAGTGACTAATGTTAAGTAGAAGATTAGAAAGTATTAAATCATTTATTCTAAAGAATGATAAAGTAGTTGATGTTGGATGTGACCATGGATATTTGAGTATTGAACTATATGAAAACAAATTGTGTCAAAGTGTTATTGCAACAGATATAAATGAATCCGCATTAGATAGAGCCAAGAAAAATATAAGAGAAAAGAACTTACCAATTAGAACTGTCTTAACTGATGGACTTAAAAACATTAGTACAAAGGATTATGATACAGTAGTTATTAGTGGAATGGGAACTAGGACAATTTTACATATTTTAGACAATAAAGCCAAAATAAAAAATGTTAAAAAGATAATTTTGCAATCTAATAATAATCGAGTAGAGTTAAGAGAAGAAATGAATAAACTAGGTTTTTACCTTAAAGATGAAAAAATTATTTATGAAAATAAAAAATATTATATAACAATGCTTTTTGTTAAAAGTGCTAATAAAAACACTAAAGAAGAAATCAAGTATGGCATTTTAAAAAAAGAATATTTTGATTATTATAACTATGTCATTACTTCTTATAAAAGTATTATTACGAAACTTCCTTTGAAAAGATTTAAAGAAAGCCATGCTTTAAAAAGAAGTATTAAAGAATTAAGTAAATTGATGAAAAAAGAGCTAAAAAAATAAAGCTCTTTTTTATCTAAAGAATGTAGGTGGATTTAAAATACTTATATTTTCTTCATTATGAGAACTAATTTGATTATTAGTTTTTTTATTTGCTGTAGTAGAATTGTTTGATGAATTACTATCATTTTTTGTTAAACTAGATAAAATTGTTCTAACACTACTTAAATTATTAATTAGTGGTTTAGCTTGTTTATAAAGTGGTATTACTTGATTAGCGACAGTTAAAGTCTTAGATAACCCACTTAAAACTTTAGAAAAAGATAAAGTATTTGATAATGGAGCTCCATACATATTAATTACCTCTAATTCATTATATGTTAAATGCTAAAAAAGTTGTTAGTTAGCAAAAAAAATGCTATAATCAACTTATAGTAGAAAAGTAGGGAGATGCATGATATGGGGTTGGAACAAGGCAATTCTAGTAATAAGGGAATATTAAATACAATAATGAGCGTTTTCCACTATGCTTGGGTTGGAGTTAATGTGATTTTATTAAATCCTTTTAAAGGAATATCTTTTAAAAAAGACAATACTGTAAAAGAAGTTAATGCTGCTATTGCTAAAGCTCATATTATAAAAGAAGATACTTTTTTTGAAAAAATGTGGAAGAATTCATCCATTTATAAAAAACAACAAGAAAAAATAGAACAAGAGAAGAGAGAACTTGCTAGTATTTTAGCTTCGGAAGAGGGAACAAGAAGACAAGAAAAGCCAATTACTTATCGTTATAAAGTAAGAGACTCAAAAGGAAGAATTGAACAAGACACTTTTTTAGGGGCTTCAATGGTTGATTGTAATAATTTTTTAGTTAATGAAGGTTATGAAGTAATCTCGATAAAATATGGCAAACAAATAGAATTTTTATATGGTCAAACAAGTATTTTGGGGGCTAATAAATTAAGTACAAAAGATTTAATATTTTGGTTAACGCAATTATCAACATATATTAAATCAGGTATTCCTTTGACTGATTCTATGCGTATTTTGGCTAAGCAAATGGGAAAAAAAGACAAAAATAAAAGAAGAATATTTAATGCTATTATATATGAATTAACATTAGGAGAATCATTTTCAAATGCTTTAGCAAAACAAGGTAATATTTTCCCACCATTATTAATTAATATGTTAAAAGCTGCTGAAGCAACAGGAGAATTAGAAGAAACTTTAGATGATATGTCAGTTTACTATGATGAAATTGATAAGACAAGAAGAGCAATGATTAGCGCTCTAACATATCCCGCTATTGTTTTTGTATTTGCTATTGGGGTAATATGTTTTATTTTAATGTATGTTGTTCCTCAATTTGTTCAAATTTATGAGACTTCAGGTATTGCTATAACTGGTTTAACTTTGTTTGTTATTAACGTAGCTAATTTTTTAACAAATAATTTTATTACTTTATTATTACTCGTAATATTATCTATTATTGTTTTAATAGCTCTTTATAAAAACGTTAAAGTCTTTCGAAGAAGATGCCAAGTCTTTTTTATGAGAGTACCAGTAATAAAAGATGTTATTATTTATAATGAAGTAGCAATATTTACTAAGACTTTTGCATCATTACTTAAAAATAATGTTTTTATTACAGAAAGCATCGATATTTTAGTTAAAGTTACGCAAAATGAGGTATATAAAGAAATAATGTTAGATACAATAAATAATATTGCTAAAGGAGATAAGATTAGTGACTCATTTAAGGATCATTGGGCAGTACCAGATGTTGCTTATTTTATGATTGTTACTGGAGAATCTACAGGAGAATTAGCTGAAATGATGGAAAGAGTTAGTGCTTATTTTCAAGATTTACATAAAAATATTGTAGCTACTTTAAAAAGTTTTATAGAACCAGTAATGATTATTGTATTAGCAGTTATAGTAGGTGGAGTTATTTTATCTGTTATAATTCCAATGTTTGATATGTATGAGCAAATATCAATGTAGGTGGTAATTATGTTTTTGATATACTTATTTTTGATCGGTTTAGTTATGGGGTCTTTCTTTACTGTTATTGGTGTAAGAGGTCCTTTAAACGAATCAATAATTAATCCAGGAAGTCACTGTGATAATTGTAAAAAAATTTTAAAATGGTATGAGTTAATACCTCTTATATCTTGGATTATAGAAGGAGGTAGATGTACTAAATGTCATAGTAAGATACCTGTATTTTATCCAATAATAGAATTATTAACAGGTTTTTTGTATGCTTTAGCTTATCATTTATATGGTCTTAGTTATGAGTTTTTTGCGATGTTAGTTATATCTAGTTTATTAATTATAATATTAGTTAGTGATTTTAAATATTTAGTTATTTTAGATACACCTTTAATTATTAGTTCTATTTTAATATTAGTTTTAAAGTGGTATTACTTTGGTTTTAGAACTTTTATCTTTTCTTTAATAAGTGGTTTAGTCTTATTTCTTTTTATGTTTATTATTAAATTTATTGGTGATAAAGTATTTAAAAGGGAATCTCTAGGTGGCGGAGATATTAAACTTGCAATTTTCTTTGGTTTTACTTTAGGGATTAGATTAAGTTTTATGAGTTTAGTTTTAGGATCTTTTCTAGCTTTTCCTTATGCTTTATATTATGTTATTAAAAGTAAAGAAAAAGAGATTCCTTTTGGACCTTTCTTAATGATTGGGATGTTAATTATCTTTTTATTACAATCTTTAATTACTAATTTTATTAATTCAGTCTTGTAAACTGTAATAATTTTACATAATTTGACAAGAAAATACTAATTTTATGATTTTACTAATTTTTGAATTATTGTTTTCTCATTGTTTAAATAAATAAAAAATAGTGATTTTAAAAGTATTTTTATATGTGTTATTGTACAACTTAAGATATAAAAAGAATTTTTAATTTGGTCTTTTATTTTATAAAATTTCTTTTTGAGGGTTTTGATAAAATATAAGAATGTCTATGAAGAAAATAACAGAAGTTTAATTTTTGTCATTTGCATATTATTGTTTATCATGGTTTACTTGGTAATTAGATAAACAAAAAAGTCGATACAACTTAAATGTATCGACTCTCTATAAAAGGCGACGAGCAATTTCTCCCATCTTTTTATATTTAGATAATAACATATCTAGTATATTTTTTTCAAATATTAAATCAGCTTTACACTTCATACTTTTTATTATAAGTTTTTTACTGTTAGTATTAAATTGTTGTATTAATTTAATACTATTTTTTCTTGACTAAAACAAATATGTTAAGTTATAATTTTAATATAAGGTAGAAGCAAATATCTTAGCATAATATTTTAAAAATAGGGAAAAAATAATAGTAGTGAGGTTTTAATTATGGAAGAAGAAACAAAAATAAGCAGTAAGAAGAAAACTATGTTAATCTGTAGTATAACAATAGTAGCAGTAATATTAATAGTAGGTATAAGTTATGCTTTTTGGCAAGCAACGAAAGTACAGGAAGA
>CAOJRP010000019.1 GCA_948442015.1 uncultured Erysipelotrichaceae bacterium | reverse complement strand
TATCACATTGTAATTTGTCTACAAAAATGTGTCTAAAAACTTGACATAAATCCAACTTATACCTACTATTAATATGACTGCTACTACTGTTATACTACAAATTAACATAGTTTTCTTCTTACTGCTTATTTTTGTTTCTTCTTCCATAAATATCACCTTACTTCATTATCTTTCCCTATTTTTAAAATATTATTAGTATTACTACTTTATATTTAAATTATAACAAAACTCTAAGGTATTTACAAGTATCTTATTTTCAAATATCTTTTTTTATACAATTAAACTAAGGATTTGGTAAATTATGGTAAAAATTAATATTATGGACTTATTAAAAAAAAAGAACAAAACTAAATATTGGTTATGTCAAAAAATGAATATAACTTCAAGAAACTTAAATAGAATTATACGAGGAGAAACAAAATCCATTTCTTTTAAGTACATAGAAGAATTATGTACTATATTAGATTGTCAACCAAATGACTTAATAACTATCTCTGGACAAGGTTTAAAAGAAGAAAGCAAAGAAAAAGAACTTATTTCAATTTAGTTCTTCAGCTTTAACCAGTTCTTTATATTTGTTGCCTTTTTCAACAAAGTTTTTAAATGTTTCATAGCTTGAAGCTGCTGGTGATAATAAGCAAATAGATTTTTTCTTTGTCACTTTTTTTGCTAATAATACAGCTTCTTCTAAACTAGTAACAAAGTAAATGTTTTTGTTACTAGTTTTTAAAACTTTACCTATTTTGGTTCCTGTAGTTGGCATACAAATTAAATTTTCGATTGAAGAGTTTTTTAAATAATCTATAAACGAACTATAATCTATTCCTCTATCCATCCCCCCAAATATTAGTGTATTAACTTTTTTCAAAGACTCAATTCCGCTAATCGTAGCTTCGGGAATTGTGGCAATAGTATCATTGTAATATGTTACTTCATCAAATGTTCCTACAAGTTCTAAGCGATGTTCTAACCCTGCAAAAGAATCAATTGTCTCTTTAACTTTATTTAAATCAAGTTTAAGTAATTTAGAAACTAAAGATACAACCATAATATTTTTTAAATTAGGTTCTCCAATTAAATTTCTTTTATTATCATCTAAATAAATTACTTCATTATTATATATAACTTGATTATCTTTTCTTATAACATCACTATTATTATCTAAAGAAACACTATATAAAGTTTGTCTATAGTCTTTAATTTTAATTTGTTCCAATAAATTAGGATTGTCACTACAATATATTGCTATATCATCTTCTCTTTGATAATCAAACATATGCATTTTACATTCATGATAATGTTCTATAGTTCCTGCATGGTCTAAATGGTCTTCATATAAATTTAGAATAATTCCAATATGAGGGGAGTGATGAACAAACTCTAATTGATGGGAAGACATTTCAATTACAAGTAAAGAATCTTCATCAAATTCCTCTAATAAGTCAAAAATAGGAATTCCTATATTACCCGCTAAATAAACATTATCATTTTGTTCTTTAATAATGTTATAGATTAATGTAGAAGTAGTACTTTTTCCTTTAGTACCAGTAATACCAATAACATTTTTACGATTTACCATTAAAAGAAGTTCTAATTGCGAATAGATTTTATCTTTAAACAAAGTTATATCAATATCTTTTAAGGATATACCAGGAGTTTTCATAATTATGTCGTATTTATCTAAATCATTTAAATAATCTTCTCCATAAATTATTTTAACATTTTTATCATTTATTCCCTTAACTTCATATCTATCAATAATCGTTAAATGGATATCATGATTATTTTTTCTAATAAATTCATAAGTTGATTTACCTTCTAAACCAAAACCTAAAATAGCAATATTTTTATTATTTAGAAATTCCATTATTTTATTTTGCACATCTTACCAACTCTTTTCTAATTTTTTCTTGGTAATCATTTGGAACATTATTATTATCTTCATATAAAGTTTTATAATCAACATTTAATTCTAGTTCATAGTTATCTTTATAGTATTGTAATAAGTATGGCAACTTTCCATCTAGCTTACTAATTAATAAACTAACAGCATATCTTACTTCTTTGAAACTACCCACACAATCAAAAGGTTTCGTTTTTCCATAACCTAAAAGTTCAATAAAAGTATCTAAAAGTTCTTTATCTTCAAATAAATCTGCTCCAAATATTTTAACTAAGTCATCTTTATATAGAAAAGGACTCAATATCGTATAAACAAATAAACACTTAGCACATTTATTACACCAACACCAAGGCTCTTTTTTACTTCCCGGATTACAACTCTTAAATATTTGATGATATTTTTTATATTTAGAAAATAACATTCCTATTTGAAATTCTGTTAAAGGTCTTAGTAAACTAAAATAATTTATCTTATTAATCAAGAATTTATTTACATAATCTCGAAAATCATTTTCAAATTCAATTGATTTCGAATATTGATGATTAATAGCTGTCCCTATAACAGTTGCTTCATTAGCACTGTTTTCATTAGATAAGACAATGTTTTCTTTATTATATATATAAGCTGTTAAATAAGAAGAAAAAGCAACAATGGCACTAAATGGTGTATGCCCATTTAAAAATCCTTTTTCATTCATTGAAATTATTTTTTTATCTAAAATTCTCGTAATTCCTATAATAGAGTTTTCATTATAATTAGCAGCTTTAGCACAATCTAAAGTTACTTTTTTAGGATTAATTATAAAACAAGTATTATTAGTATGTTCATCTTTTAAAAGTTCTAGACTAACACAAGAGTCTTTTCCGCCACCGATAGCTATTAGGTTACCTTTTCCTTCATATGAAGGTATTATGCCATCTTCTTCTTTTACTTCACAAGTTATATCAAATAATTCATCTATCGTTATATCTATTTTATTTAAGTATAAGAATTCCCCTAAGCCATTATAGTAAAGTTTTTTAAAAAAGTTTATTTGTTCTTCATTTAAGAAACCCGCTCTAATAATAACATTTTTACTACAAGTACATTTCAAATAACTTACTACTTCAACCATACCAAGATTAAAAACTACCTTTTTTAAGAAAGAATCATTTAAGTTAATAGCAAAATTATTTAAAGGTATTTTAATACATGGTTCAAATACTTCTAAATTTTCAATAATAAATTTATAAGTAATGATAAGTTCATTATCCATAACTTCTAAAGTATAACTATCATAGATGAAATTAGGATATTTTTTTCTTAAGTCATCAAATTTATGCATCAAACTCACTTCCTTAGTTAATTTATTATATCATAAATTATACTTTAATTAAATTATATGCAAAAGCCCAATAAATGGTTTATAATTTTCCCTTGGCAATAGTATATACATTGTATATACTAACTGAGAGGTGTTTAACTATGGAAATAAAACTTCAAAAATGGGGAAATTCTCTTGGAATAAGAATCCCACAGGCTATATTAAAATCTTTAAATGTTAAAGCAAATGATTTATTATGCATTAACCAAGAGGATGACAAAATTATTATCAGAATACCTAAAAAGAAGAAAATATCTTTAAAGGAAGAATTTAAAAAGTATAATGGCAAAAATTTATCTAAGGATTTTACTTGGGATGAAAGCGTAGGAAAGAGATATGGTAAAGAAATATATTCCTAAGCAAAAAGATATTGTGTATTTAGATTTTAATCCTACAAAAGGTCGTGAGCAGGAAGGTTTTAGGCCTGCAGTAGTAATAAGTAATAATAATTTTAATGAATATACAAAAATGGTTATGGATTTACCTATAATGTCTAACGAAAAAGAATTTCCTACGCATTACAATCTTGAAGATACATTGGAAGTGCATGGCAAAGTGTTATGTGAACATGTAAGAAGTATTGATTGTAAAATTAGAAACTTAAAGTTTGTTGAAAAATTAAGTGATAACGATTTTATTAGTATAATCACTTTATTAAACGCTTGTATTGAAGAATAATCATCGTTAACAAAAAGTGTGTATTTCCACACTTTTTGTCAATTTTAATAATCTAAACTATTAGAATTAAGTAAGAAATCTTTAATATTTAAAACAAGAACTCCTTCTTCTGTATGCCAATTTGATAAGCCATCTTTAACAATAATTATTTTTTTAAATTCATCTTGCGTATTTAATAATGGTTTTTCTTCTTGGATTGTTTTATCTCTAGTATCAAGTCCTAAACAAAACTGAATATAATATTTTTTACTTATTTGATTACAAACAAAATCTATTTCAAGTTTTTTTCTAATTGTTTTATTATTCTTATTTTTTTCGAAAGTTTCAACAACTCCCACATCCACGTTATAACCTCTAATTAAAAGTTCGTTATAAATTATATTTTCTAATATATGATTTTCTTCTTGATTTCGAAAATTAAGTCTAGCGTTACGAAGTCCAATATCCGTAAAATAATATTTAGAAGGAGTTGTTATATAAGTTTTTCCTTTTATATCGTATCTTTCCACTTTACTAATTAAAAACGATTCAACTAAAGCATCTAAGTAAGAACTTATTGTATTACGTGAAACATCTTTTAATCCATTACTAATGAAAGTATTGGTAATATTTAAAGGATTAGTTAATGAACCAATAGAGGAAGCTAAAATATTAATTGTACTATCTAAGACATCACTTCTTTGCAGATTATTTCTTTCAATAATGTCTTTTTTATAAGTTGTTTCAAATAAATTAATTAAATAATTTTTCTTTTCTAAAGGTGTTTTAAAGGCAAGAATATTAGGTAATCCACCATAGTTTATATACTCTTCAAAAGCTTCATATTTATCCCCTTTAAAAGCAGAATAAAATTCACTAAAAGATAGCGGATAAACTTTTACTTCATCTCCTCTACCTCTAAATTCGGTAATAATATCTGTTGATAAAAATTTAGAATTACTTCCTGTTACATAAACATCTAAGTTTTTTTCATACATAAAACCATTTAGGACTGACTCGAAATCAGAAACTAATTGTATTTCATCAAGTAATATATAGTATTTCTTTTTATCTTTTATACAAGAATGAATATATTTGTCAAGAATATCTGGGTCTAAATATTTTTTATTTTCTTTTCTATCAAGCTCTAATTTTATAATATGATCTTCTATAATGCCTTCTTCTATTAAGTGATTTTTAAATAATGGGTCTAACAAATATGATTTTCCACATCTTCTTATTCCGGTAATAATTTTTATCATTCCATTACCTTTTTTATCTATTAATTTTTGTAAATACATATCTCTTTTAATTTCTTTCATCATTGTTCCTCCATTGACAATTTTTGTGTATTTCCACACTTTTTATCAATACAATTATATATCTTTTGAAAACATTTTTCAACAATCCATTGACAATTTTTGTGTATTTCCACACTTTTTGTCAATATGTATTTTTATTATTGTCTATGCTATAATATTTTTAGGTGATGACAAATGAAAGTATTAAGTCTTAGAGAACCCTATGCTACTTTAATAAAAGAAAAAAAGAAGTTTATTGAAACAAGAAGTTGGAAAACAAATTATCGAGGAGAGCTATATATTCATGCAAGTAAAACTAAAATTACTAAAGAAGATTTAGAAAACGAAAAGCTAATGTCTTTAATCGAAAATAAAAACTTTAATTTTGGCAATATTATTTGTAAATGCAACTTAGTTGATTGTATTTATATGACTAAAGAATTTGTTGAAGAAATAAAAAGCAATAATTATCAAGAATATATATGTGGCGAATATAAGGAAGGTCGTTATGCTTGGATACTAGAGAATATCGAAACAATTACTCCTATAAAAGCCAAAGGTAGTCTTAGCATTTGGGAATATCATCATTAAAAAAGAAACTATTTTTAGTCTCTTAAATAGCAGCAATATACTCAAGAAGTCTTATAAATGTATTAACAAACTTACTATCAAGTCCTTCTTTTTTTAGTTTTCTAATCTCAATTCTTTTTTTCTCAATAGAAAGTTCACTAAATATTATCTTCGCAATTTTTTCTTTTAACACCGTTTCAATTTGAATATCATTTAAGATATCATCAATATCTTCATTAATAAGTCTTACAGCATCAATTTCAATATCTCTTCCCTTACAGTTAATAGTTAACTGAGTTGTTGTAGGAACTCCACTAACAGAGACAATGAAGTCAGCATCATCAGTGTAACTTTCACACTTAACTTGAGTTTGACCAACATAGACAATGACATCATCTGCTTGCCTTGTATTCCTAAATCTAATTCGATAGTTTCTTTTTTCAGGAATAATACCTGTTTTACCTTCAATTGGTCTAATAATCAAAGTATAGTTATTAGCCATATAATTATAATCTATTTTAGTTACAATGTAATAGCCTTCTTCATGTAAAGAACTATAGCCATCGTCTTCATATAAATTGTAAGTGTTACTAAGTCCCGGAAAAACATGGATTTCCATACTATTAGGATTATTTGTAACATTAATATTGTCGCTAAAATCTGCTAAAGGAATAATTGCACCACTTTTCGCAAATACAGGATAATCTTCATCTTTATAGAAAGTTACATATCTTTTGTTTCCCGGAAATTTCTTACCAGTTTTAAACTCATACCATAAGCCTTCAGGAATAAATATTTGTTCAATACTACGATTGATGATTGTTTCTTTTTTGGTCGTAATAGGAGCGACGACTAATTGACTACCAAAATAATATTCATTACGATATATTGGTTCATCAAAAATTTCAGGATATTTATAATAAAGAGGCTGAACTAATGGTATTCCCTTAATTGTATAATTATAAGCTTCTGTGTATAAATAAGGAATTAAACGATGTCTAAGTCGACAATAGTCTTTTACAATTCCTTCCGTTTTAATATCCCATTTCCACGGTTCTCTTTTGTAATACTTACCATATTTAGAACTAAATCGAAATATTGGGCTATAAGTTCCTAATTCGACATAACGAATATAAAGTTCAGAGTCTTCAATGCCATCTTTATAGCCTCCAATATCATGACTCCACCAAGAAAGTCCAAGATTACTAGATGTTGAATTAAAATAAGGCAATATTTTTAAAGTATCCCAACTAACAGATGTTTCTCCACTATAATGAACGGGATATCTATGAGGTGCTATATTGCTTATTCGAGATAATACTAGTCCTCTTTTATCAGGAAATTTCTTAAAATCATTAAAATGATAATAATTTAATGCTGAAATCGGTTTATTGTCGTCTTTGTTTAGATATGTCAACCAGAAAAAGTCAGTGCCAAGACTATACAATGGTGCAATCAATTTCGACATGTAAATAGACAGTACAGTATTGTCAAACACATTAATTGGTATAATCTGTTTCTCGGATAATTTAAGTTCTTTGCTTATTTCATCGTATCTTGCCTCATGAGGATAAATTCCTTCCGAAGTGTCAATCGAAAGGCCCACTCTTACCCCTCTATCATGCATATATTTAATAAACTCACTAGGAGCAGGAAATAAATCAGGATTAAAAGTAAAACCTGTCTTGTAACGTGATAAATTATTCATATCTTTCATATGCCAGTTATCACCAAGAAGTAAGATACTAAAAGGTATTTGATGTTTATTAAATTGACCTAATAATTTTTTTGTATCTTCAAAACTATAAATTTCATTTCGATTCCACCATACACCTAGAGCATATCTTGGAATTAACGGTGGTAGCCCAGTTAAACGAAAATAATCTTGTAAACACTTACCAAAATCTCTTTTGTACAAGAAAACATAAGTATCTATTCCATACCTTGGCTCTTGCTTAAGTGTTCCATCTTCAAGAAAAACCATTGTATTTGAGTCATTTATTGATACAAAACCATCAGCACTATAAAGCCCTTTAGTTCTTCCAAATAATTCTTTTGCTTTTTTCTTAACTTTCGATAAATCAGTTTGGTCATCTTCTTTTCCGGTTGTTGTTTTATCAATATTAGCAACGATACTATTAAAGTTTCTTGCTTCAGGATGACGAAAATACCACATTCTTTTATCAGTATCAACTAAGTTTATTCGCAAGTTTTGTTCTGGTGCATAGGAAGGCCCAATAAACGGCTTATTTTTTGCATATTGTAGTTCAAAATATTTTGTTGTAATTACTAAAAACTTTTCATCTTCTTCAATTTTAAATTCTGGTACATCAAAATCACGAAAAACTGCTAACTCCGTTGGTCTGTTTTCAAAAAGCCCTTGTTCGTTATATTCAAGTCTTACTAGGATTTCACTTAAAATAGTAATACGATATTTTTCGCCCTTAAAGACTGCAGCTTCTTTACTAACCGCTTTACTATAATCAATAGCAAAATGTTTTTCAATTGCCATTTAAAGTCACCCTCTTTATACTATAAATATCATACCACAAGTTAAGATTTTATAAAACTTTTTTATATTGCTTTATCTAGTATATCATTCACTTCTAAATACGTTGATATAAATTTTTCTTTATCTTCTAACAATTCTTGAACTTTCTCTTTAAATTTATCAAATTCTTCATCTTTACAATATATTTTAGCATATCCATTAACCCCAAATTTTTCTCTAATATGGTTATAAGCACGTTCAATCATTTGATTTAAATCATAATCTTGATAATGTTTTAATGTATAAGCGTGAGTTCGTTTTAAAGAAGATTTAATTGAAACATTTCTATCTGCTGTAGAAATTATTTTGCCATAATCGTTTCTTGGAACATATTCTAAACTAGCTCGATGGTCTTCAATCGCCTCTTTAATTATTATTCTTTGTTCATCAGTAAAAAACTCTTGCATTTTAGCATTTTGATAAAATATTTCAGCTGATAAAAATTCGTGATTATCTTTATCAATATGATGGGCTATATCATGGAATGCGGCAATTGCATAAATCATATCTTTATTAATATTACTAAATTGCTTAAGCAATTTAAAACATCTTTCAATCACATATTTTATATGAGATAATCCATGTCTTTTATCATTTTTATCGTATTGAGGCAATATTTCATCTTCAATATATTTTATTAATTCTTTATTTACTTCTTCCATAAATCCTCCACTGTATCATTATTATACTACTTTTAAGGCTTGACTAAACTGAAAAATATGAGAAACTATTTAACAAGGTGTTGTTATGTTTAAATATAGTTTAGATAATAAAAGATATCATACTTTAAATTACCACTTAAAAAAGAAATATGGTAAAAAGACATTTAAAGTTTCCTTAAATGCTAATTTTTCATGCCCTAATAAAATAAATGGCAGTGGTTGCATTTTTTGTTCTTTACTTGGAAGTGGTGATTTTGCAGGAAATAAAGATAAATCTTTAGTAACACAATTTAACGAAGTTAAAGAAATTATGGAGAAGAAATGGCCTAATTCTCATTATATTGGTTATTTTCAAGCCAACACCAACACCTATGCCCCTACTAGTATTTTAAAAGAAAAATACGAGACTATTTTAAATTTACCTAATGTTATTGGTTTAGATATTGCAACAAGAAGTGATGCGATATCTAATGAGACTTTAGCTTATTTAGAAGAATTAAACAAAAGAACTAATCTCGTTATTGAATTAGGTCTTCAATCAATGCACGAAAAGACTTTAAAATTAATTAATAGAGGACATACTTTAGAGAACTTTGAAAATATGGTTAGGAAATTGCAAAAAAGAAATATTGAAGTAGTTGTGCATATTATAAACGGACTTCCTAATGAAACAAAAGAAGATATGTTAGAAACAGTTAAATACTTAAATAAATTAAAAATTAATGGCATTAAAATTCATATGCTCTATATAGTTAAAGATACTTCTTTATATGAGATGTATCAAAAAAATAAGTTCCATATTTTAACCAAGGAAGAATATATTGATATTGTTGTTAGTCAGTTAGAATTACTTGATGAAAAAATTGTTATCCATAGGATTACAGGTGACCCTAAAAAAGAAGACTTAATTGAACCTACTTGGTTATTAAAGAAGTTTTGTGTCTTAAATGATATTGACAAAGAAATGGTTAAAAGAGATACTTACCAAGGAAAAAAACTAGTTGACTATATTTTCTAGCATTAAGAAAAGACATTTATCACATTTTTAGAAAGAAAATCATTACAAAAATCACATTTCTAGAAAGAAATTTGACTAAACTTACACAAAATTCCAACGATTTTTGAGTGATTTTACACATTTTTCCGATTTTATTCATTTTTTCTCACATTTTCCACATATAGAACCACCATTATTTTTCATCTTTTTCTTTTAGATATCTTTTTAGTAAAAAGGTTAAAAAATAAGGAAAAGTATAAAATTTATCATTAAAGCCAATATTTTTATTACATAGTTTAATTCCATATTTAATATCTGAATATTTATCATTGTCAATTAATTTATTTAAAGATACTGTAGAATTATCATTTGCTTTTACTTCAACAGGTATCAAACTGTCTTTATCACGAATAAAAAAATCCATTTCAATCGTTCCTTTTTCATTTTTATAAAAATATAAATCATAGCCTTCTTTTACTAACATATCAGCAACGATGTTTTCATATACTGCCCCTTTATAAGTATTAAAATTTTTATTATTTCTTAAATCTTCTTGGGTTTCATCATCAAGTGATGCAATTAAAAGTCCCGTATCAGAAAAATATAATCTATAATTTTCGGGATTATAATTTCCTCGTAAAGGCAAAGCACAATTTTCCATACAATAAGATATATTTGTTATTCCAGCATCTTTTAACCAATCAGCAACTCCACTATATTCCCTATTTCTAGAACCGTTAGCAATTTTAGATACTTGAAATTTTTTATTTTCATTTCCTAAAAAGACAGCAACTTTCCTAAAAGCATTTAAAACTCTTGCTTTATCTAATCCTTCAGCATATTTAGATATATCTTCCTCATAATCTTTTAATATTTGTTCTTGCATCGTGAGTATTCCACTAAAGTTCTTATTTTCAATAAAGCTAGCAACAATAGCAGGCATTCCCCCTAATATCATATAATCTTTAAAATTCATCATCATAACATCATATTGAGTATTTGTTAATGGCTTACAATCTTTCATACATATATACAAATTTTCTATTTGTTCTTCACTATATCCTTTCGCCCATAAAAATTCTTCAAAATCTAGAGAATGCATAGTATAATCAATTTTATTTCCAACACTATTAGATTCTATTTCTTTATAATTAATTCCCATCATTGAACCAGAACAAATAACATCAAATCTTTTATCAATATTAAAAGATTTTAAGGATGTTGCAACATTGATGCAATCTTGAATTTCATCAAAAAATATCAGCGTTTCCCCTGGAATAAATTTGAACTTGTTATTAATAATTGATATATTATTCAAAATAGTGTCTACTTCAAAACCATTATCAAAAATAGTTTTATACTCTTTTTGTAAAGCAAAATTAATTTCCACAATATTTTTGTAATTATTATTAGCGAAGTTTTCAATAGCTTCCGTTTTTCCTATTTGTCTCGCCCCTTTTATAATAAGTGGCATCTTATTACTTGAATTTTTCCAATTAATTAAATATTCATCAATTTTTCTCCTTAATCTAATCATTTAATTCACCTCTTTATAATATTTTACACAAAATTCCGGCTTTTTTAAACACTTTTCACACAAAATTCCGACTATTTTTGGATAATTTTACACATTTTTCCAATTTTATTCATTTTTTCTCACATTTTCCACACATTGAACACCCATTGCAAATCATTTTACTTCCACAAGTATGACATTTTTCACGGAAAAAAGGTGTGTATAACTCATCATTTGTTAACAAGTTATTAAATTCATCATATAGTTTGAAATCTATTTTTTTACCCTCATAATTCATCTTAGATTTATAAGCCATTAAACTTTGAGTTTCTTTACTTTGAATTGTATAAAGTTTTCCGTCTTTTAAAAATTTAGTTCCTGTTTCAATAAAGCAAAAACGAACATTATATTTTACACACTCATCATGTAAACTTTTTACCCAATCAAAATTACAAACTCTTGCTCCATCATAGTTTTCTCCTCCAACTATCACTTGCTCTATCTTCCCCGTTTTTAAATACTTTTCTATTTTCACTTCGCCAATGAAAGGAGCACACATTATCCCTTTATGTTTAAAAGGCAATTCTAAAAGTATTGGTAGCCTCTCATCAGCCATTTTTTGATTCTCACAAGTAACATTAAAAAATAAATTTTCAAATTCTAAAATATCTTTTGGAAGTCTTTCTTTTACCCTTTCAGGTCTTTTTGTTAAAAGAAAGAAGATAACATCTTTTCTTTTTCGCATGATATCAAATGCTTCTTCTCGCCAAACATCAGCCTCTTCGACAAAGAAATCAGAAGACATACAAACTCGTATTTGTTCGCCACTTTTAATTTTATATTCCCCATTGCGATTTCTTTGTAAAGGATAATTAAAATTAGTCGTTTTATAAACTTCATCACTACTTCTTTTATTTTTATGTATTTTATCTAAATAAAACATATAACAATTTAAACAACCTGGACTTTTCTTATGACAACCATGCCAAGGACTCCAAATATCATGCATTTATACCACCTAAATAAATTATACAACATAAAAATAAATAGTAAATATAATAAAGTTATAGTAAAATATTAATAATTAAAGCTGTAAGGAGGAATTTATATGACATCAATAAAAATGTTAGGAACAGGAAATGGCGGAACATTAAATTTATATAATACTTGTTTTGTTATTGGAAATGAGCAAGGTGTCTTTCTAATTGACACAGGAGGAAGCATAGAAATACTTAAAAGACTAAAACAATCTAATATTAGATTGGAAGATATAAAAAACATTTTTATATCTCATAGTCATACAGACCACATTTTAGACCTTATCTGGATGTTTAAAAGAATGAGTCGAATGGCAAAACATGGTGAGATAACAGAAAAAATTAACATTTATTGTAATGATGTAGTATACGAAGCAATAAAAGGCGTATCTAGTTATGTTTTACCTCCTACTTTAATAGAGGCAATCTATCATATTACTAATTTTGTCATATTAAATGATGATGACAAGTTTACTATAAATGGTATTGATTATGAATTTTTTGATATTCTAGCTAAAGGAACAAAACAATTTGGTTTTGAATGTAATATTGATAATAATAAATTTATATTTTTAGGTGATGAGCCATTAAATCCTTTGTTAAATGAAAGAATTAGAAATGCGGATTATGTTACTCATGAAGCATTTTGTTTAGACAAAGAAGAGAGCATATTTCATGCCTATGAAATAAATCATTCTACTGCTTTAAGTGCTGCTAAAACACTAAATGAATTGGATGTAAAAAATTTAATTCTTTACCACACAGAAGAATCACACGGAAGTGATAGAAAAAAACTATATACTGAAGAAACTAAAAGTGTTTTTGATGGTAATATTATCGTTCCAGATGATTTAGAAATTATAAAATTCTCTAAAGAAAAATAAAGCTATTTTTTATAATCAAAAGTTTTGTAAGTGAATTTGCAAAACTTTCTTTTTTGGCATTTTTTGCAAATATATTTACAAAAAATGTCATATTATATTAAATCTCTTAAAATCTCTGTAACGTTTTTCATATTAGGCTCAGAAGACATTATAGTTATTAAAAGCTTTTTCTCTTTATTTATAATAATATATTGTCCATTAGAACCATCTCTAAATATAAATCCATCTCTTGAAATAAAAGTAAAATATCCTACTCCATATTTAGGTAGTACTCTCTCTTCTTTACATATAAGAGGAGTTTTAAATTGCATTTTACACATTTCAATTATCCAATTTACTGGAATTATTTGCCTATTATTATATTTACCATTATTTAATAACAATTTCCCAATTTTGTGGAAATCGGAATGTTTTAAAAATAATCCTGTACAACCAGGACAATATTTTCCATAATTATCCCACTTATATTCTTTAATATCCAATTTTTCAAATATATTGTCTTTAATAAAGTCTGCTAAATTTATCCCAAAACTTTCTTGAAAAAATACGGATAATATAAATGGTTCAACATTATTATAAGCAAATCTTTCTCCAACTTCATAAGGAATATCAACTTTCAATGCATAATCAATAATATTATTTGTATCTAATTGTTTTTCTTCTATTTCTTTGGCTGACATAATAATCTTTTCATAACCAGTAGTATGAGTTAATAAATTTCTTATACTCCACTTTTTTATTTTCTCAATGTTATTCTTATTTGTTATATTTACAACGTTTTTAATTACTGGATAAACTAAAGTATCTAATGTAAGCAATATCTATAGCTATGCCAATAGCCATGGCAACTAAAATTTTTGAACAACTTCTTAATTCATGTAACTTCTCATCTTCATAAAATACTTTTTCTAAATTTTCATCTTGCTCTAAAAAGATACTATCAATATTTAAACTTGGCAATATTTTCTTTAGTTTACTAACATTAACTAAAATATCTCTTATATCAATCATTTTTTTAGACTCCTTTTTAATAATACTTACTCTTACAAACTTAATATACTATTATTTTAAATAAATTACAAGAAAGAAAAAAGGAACAATTTCTTATTCCTAATTATTAACTTCAATATCGCCACAATTATTTTCAATAGTTAATTTCACTTCTGCTTCACGTTCATTATTCCTAATATCAACATCACCTAAATCAGTTTTAGCATCAATATATATTTTATTAGTATTACCTATTTCAATATTCCCTAAATCATCAATAATATTACTATCTTTTACTAATTCTAAATTCTTAATTTCAATATCACCACAGTTATTTTCTATCTTAACATAACCATTACTAACGGTGTCAATTCTAATATCGCCAAAGGAATTTTCAATAATAGCACTACTCACTGTATCGACATCGACATCACCACAGTCTTCTTCTATATCCAAATTATTAGCTTTTTTAACTTCTATATCGCCATAAGAATTTTTTATTTTAGCCGAATTTATCTCCTCAACAAAAACATCTCCACAATCTTCCTCAATGTCTAATGTAGCATCAACAAATTTTTCTACTTTTATGTCGCCATAATTATTTTTAAGAGATATGTTATGTTCATAATTAGTTGGTAGATATACTATAACTTTATCTTTTTTAACGTTGAAACAAAAGAAATGACAAGTTTTATTCTTTACTTCAATTGATAAATCATTAACATCATTAACGTTATAATAAGATTCCTCACTATAGATTTCTACTCTTATAAGATTATTATTACTTTCTCTAATTTCAATATCTCCCATATTTAGACTAATACTTATATTTTCTAAATCATGTGTAAATGGATACTCTTTTTCATAAACTAAATTTTCACTTATTTTATTGCCAAAATTCATAATTCTTGTTTTAAAATTAAATTTTCCCGTTAACATAAAGATAAGTCCAACTACTAACGATATTGCTATAATACTTAAGACGACAATTAAGGTTATTATTAAAGGTTTATTTTTAATCATTCTACTTCACTCCTTTTAAAGCAAATATTAACTTGACTATTTCTTCTATTAAAGCATAAACAATCCATAATATCCAAGTTATATGCCAAGCCATTGTAGCAAAGCTAATCACTAAATAAATAATTAAAAAAATAATTGCAATAACTTCATTAACTTGTTTAACTATCGGATTTTCTTTTTCTACTTTTTCCTTTTTGGATTCTTTATAAAACAAACATACATAAACGATAATTCCTGTAGCTAGTCCACAAATAGCTAAAAATATAGCACTTGCTACAATGGGATTTAATATCATAAGGGGTATCGTAATCATTACTTCTACTATAGCAAGAAAATATAAAAATATTCCAAGTCCAATTCCTAATGCCCTTTTCTTTTTATTCTCTATATTATTTCCCGTATTATGTTCCATATTATTTTCTTTTAAATTATCCTTTATTTCATCTTCTTCTTTTTTTGTCCCATTTATAAGTTCATCAGCTGTAATATTATATAACTTACAAATTAAACTTAACTTATCAAAGTCAGGAGTACTTTGGTCAGTCTCCCACTTACTTATTGTCTGTCTTGAAACGCCTAGTCTTTCTGCTGCTTCTTCTTGGGATAATCCTGCTTTCTTTCTTAATTCTAACAATTTATTTCCAATTGTCATAAACTTCACCTCACAATTAAATTATATAATTAAAAGCATTAACATACGAGCATTTTTAGTTGGAAATTTGTCAACTAGACTTAACATTTTATAAAAAACAAGGCTTATTCACCTTGTCTTTAACTAATATAACAAAATTATTATATCAGTTTGCTAACTATTTTTAAAACAATACGTAAATAAGATTTTAAATTTGAACAAGAATAAAATCTTAAAATTAATCCATTCCTTTTATAAAGCTCAATTGTTCTGAATTATTTAAATATTTTAACAAATATTTAATTTCACTATAAGTTAAATAACCGTTTCGCAGTTGTTCAGATGTTAAATATTTCCCAAAGTCGCTAAAAATAACTTTATTTCCATTTAAAGTTCCTTCTTTTGTGTATCCAAATTCTACTTCAAGTTCTTTGTCTTGAAAAGATTATGCTGAATCTTTATTTAAGGAAGTTATTTTATAACTTGTGTCATCGACTTCAAGATAAATATTTCCATCATATTCACTTGAAGATATACTTGTCATAGCTCTTAATCCGTTTCGCCTATCCATTAAATCATAAAAATAAAACCCCATATAATTTAATTCATTTCCGTAACAAAAAGGTTGACAATTCTTACTATCACAATAATAAACTGAATAATATCCTTCACAATTTACTAAAATTAATTGCTCTAAATTAAATTTTTCATTTTCATCATAATCATTTTCAAAACTATTGTTAATTTCATCAATAATTTGCGTAGAAATTTGAGTCAAATCTTTAAAAGTATATTCACCTTCCGTGAACAAATCAATTTCTGTTGCGCGAAAAGCATAGCCATAATTATAATCTGGACTAAGTTTAGATATATCGCTCCAATATCTTAAATTATCTTCTTTAATTTCACAAGTTTTTAGTTTTTCATAAATTTCTGCATTCAAACTTAAATCCCAATCTGAAAAAGGAAGTGTAATTTCATTTTCTTGCTTTAAAAAAAGCAGTTTAAATTCATTTTCTTGAATTCTTTCTAAAAATTTAAGCTCAAAACTTCCATTATCATCCGGATATACAAAAAAATATATATCATCCTTATAAAAAAACTTTTCTTTATTTTTAACTTCTTCTATTATTTCAGTTCCATAATCAGTTACAAGTTCTGCACCTTCTATTATCTTGTCGTTCATATTTTTTTCAATTTCCTTATTTCCGCAACTAGATAAACTCAAAGATACCATAGCACCTGCTAAAATTGTTTGAATATATTTAACTTTTTTCATGTATTTATCACTTCTTTCAAGCACTTATTATACTACCATTTAAAAATATGCAATAATTATTTTATTTTTGAATTTTTACATAAAAGTTTAGAAATAAAAAGATATATAATAACAATTTATTACATACCTTCGTATAATTAAGAAACTTTATATTTATAAAATCTCTTATGCTTTTTTATTTAAGTTTTTTTCTTTTAATTTAACAGCAGTTCCATAAGCGATTACTTCTGCAGCACCACTCATAACTGATGAGGAACCATATCGAATATTTATAATAGCATCAGCACCTAGATTATTAGCATCATCAACCATTCTTTTAGTAGCCATACTTCGTGCTGTATTCAACATCTCTGTATAACTCGTTATTTCTCCTCCAACAATAGTTTTCATTCCTGCCATAAAATCTTTACCAATATTTTTTGATTGCACAACAGTTCCTTTAACAATACCTAAAGCCTCAACTATTTCTTCTCCCGGTATATAATCAATATTTACTAGCTTCATCTTCTTCTCCTTTCAAAATTTCTTTTATTCTTAAGAATAAATTATAAATCATACCAAATAAAGGCAAACCAAATAATAAAACAATTACACTGTATATCACCCATGGTATTTTATCACTTTCTGTAAACTGAAAATAACTAATCATTCCTACGATTCCTCCAAAGAATAATATAAAAAATAAACTAGCTAAAATCGCCGCTACTATTTTTTTCGTTTTACTAGTCTTTGTATTTCGCATTGTAAATCCTTTCTTATTTAAGATATTCATGTTATTAAAGTATTTCGATATATTTAAATTATCTAAGCTGGCATCATCTTTAATAATTTCTAAACACATATTTTTAATCTTTAGAAAATTTTCTTCTTCTCTTGCAATTTTGTTTAACCTATCTTTTAAACAATCTTGTAATGAAAGTTCTTTCTTTTTAATTCTTTTTAAATCATCAATTGGAACATCTAATTCTCTTAAGAATTTAATTATTTTTAATGTTTTAATGTCCTCTTCATTATATATTCGATAATCATTATTAGTATTTCTTTTAGGATTTAATAATCCAACACTCTCATAATATCTAATGCTTTTTCTTGTAAGTCCAACTATACTACATACTTCATAAATTCTCATAATTCCTCCTTCCATATACACACTATAAACTATTACCTAAGGAGAAGGTCAAGTATTTTTAAATTATTTATAAATTTAAAAACTGATAAACTAGAAAAATAATTTATCAGATTAATATTTTTATATAAAGATTAAAATTAAGAAAATAGCAACTACTAAAATAATCCAGAACATCATTTTAGCATATAAAACTAAAAATCTTTTTAAAGTACTATTAGCATAGCTCTCATTAAAGTAATAATTTCCTTGATATTTCTTTATTATCCCTGCCATTTTTAAAGAACTAAAAATTCGTTTTCCATTACCACTTTCAAAAGCCGCTAAAATTTCTTCTTTACTAACAGCATTTTCTTTTGATAATGCATTTAATTTTGTAAAAACTTCTCTTGCTTCTTCAATATTTTGGTTCATTACATTAGTGTTAGCATTATTAAAATTAATTTTAACTTCTTCTTTATTTTCAATTTGTTTTTTAGTAGTACTAATGATTCCACTAATACCTAAAATTGTGAAAGCTACTGAAATAATTAAGTCTTTAGTTATCGCACTAGCAAATTCGCTAAATTTATAAAGTCTTTCTAAATTATCAATACTCATTTCTAAGCCCTCTGTTTTAAGTAACAATAAAGGGATAATAACTAAAGTTGATACAACTACACTCACAATTGATGCGACAGATATAATTATTGGTAGTCTTTTATCTATCGGACCATTTAACTTTTTATAACCAAATAGTGCTCCAGCTGCAATGATAATAGCAAGCACTGATAAAATCATTTCGCCATAAATATACATTAATATCCAAGGAATAGTTGCTACAAATGCACCTAGAAATGCTCCTACTGTTCCTGAAGCAATATTTCCTCTACTTTCTTCATCTACCTCAATTAGTTCCGTATCTTTTGCTATTGTTTCTTTTTCTTTCACTTCTTGTACTTCTTCGACTTCTTTCTCTTTTACTTTACTTGTTTTTGTTTCTTTTAAATCTTTTTCTTTACTCATAAACACACTCCTCTAATTAAATATATTATTTTTTTCTTATTATATCAAGGAAAAAATTAACTTTTTCCTAAAAATTTATAAATTTTTTTGTTTTTCTAGAAAGTTATTTAATTCACCATTCTCATAGTAAAAAGCATCTTCCAATTTTTCTTGGTCTCGAACGGGTAAAAAAACTTGCACATAAACAATCTTTTTATTACATTCACTACAAAAGTAAGTTTTAATTCCACAAGCATAAATACCAGCAGGAATATCACTTTTTTTGTCTACTTTTAAAAGATTTTCTCTAAAATACGTTGGATTACGTGTACTTGCATAATGACTAACAGTTTCATTTAACATAAATAATTGTTTATCTAAAATGTTCATTTCACTATTACAAGTAGGACACCAATCATCATGAAATAAACCTTTAAACTTTTTTAAAAAACTCATTTTTTCTTATTATCCTTGCTTGCTTCATTTAAAATATTAACCATCATATCAGCTTTAGAAATACCATCCAAGATGTAATTCGAATCCATTCTAAAACGTTGATTAGATGTAAAAGTATTAACACGAATTTTAATACCATCAACAGTAAAAAGAAAACTTACTCTACTACTTCCTTCCATAAATCCACTACCACATGCACCAGTATCAACATAAGCATTTTCTACTTTTTTCGCATCAATTATAAACTTTTCAAAAGGATTCCAAAAAAACTTTAAAGCAACCTTTTTATCTTTTGAATCAACAACAACTCCAACACCTTTACCATTAAATGTGTGGTCACGATGAAAATTTCTACTATCTAATTCTTGTTCCATTTTTTTATTTTGTTTTTTAAAAATCATACTACCACCAATACTCCAAAAAACCACTGGGCCAAATAAGAATATCGCAAACAATATTGTTCCTAAGCCACCAGCTGGAAATACATTCCAAGCAGTAAGAGCTATTCCTAATACTATCACTAATATAGGTAGAATAATATATCCTCCAAAATATAACCAATTAATTTTTTTTATTTTTTCATTTTCCATTTTTACATCTCTCTTTCCTAATTAAAATATATTTAATCCCATTCACTTTTTTGCTTATTTTTTTCTTTAAAAAAGCGTGGGAACAGTCCAAATTTTGAACCAATACTATGAATAATAACAAATCCTAAAATCCCAAATATTACTTGGACTATTACTTTAGGTATTGTAACATAGTCTTCTTCGCTATACTTTTCCGCATTTCCAAGCATATCAATATAAAAATCAGTTCTACTCAACTTCTCGTTATGTTCTATTTGTTCTAGAAAATACTTATCATCGGCTAAGTCAGCATAGATAACTTTACCTACTGGTAAAATTGAATTGCCACTATAAATTGAATCACTCGTTGTTGTAACATTTTCCGTATTAATTCTTGCTGCTATTTTTTCACCTGATGGAAGTGTAACAGCATAGAGATAATTACCATGATAATATCCTGCTCCTTTGTTTCGGTATTCTATTCCAGGAGAATCAATCGTAAATGTATCATGTTCTAATAAATCTTTGGTAGATTCAGCATGAAATGTATCATCGTTTGCTTTTCCACCAACCAAGCCATCATCTACAGTATGTTCTTCTACATAACTAGAGTATTTATTTTCATAATATTTTCCTACAAAATATCCGGGTATTATGCTAATAAGATATCCTAAAAGTATACATATAACTAAGTCATATCTAAGATGAGAATAACGCCGCAAGCTATCTACCTCCCTACTACATAAATTTACTAAAAATATTATAATACATTTTATGACAAATAAAAAGAACAATGTTGAAGTGATATAATAAAAGTAAACAGATAAAAAAGAACTGTTTACTTTTTTCTTTGTTAAAATAAATTTAGGAGGAATAAAATATGAGAAAAAATAATATGAGAACACCTGAAGAAAAAGAAAAAATTATTTTAGAAATGATAAACAACAATTTGGGATTTCATACTATGAGTAAAAAATATGATATTTCTAAGAGTGTTTTATCTAATTGGTATTACGCTTATAAAGAAAATGGCATTGATGGTTTAAAATCCAAAACAGGAAAAGCATCAAAAAATCACCAAAATAAAGGAATACATCTAAGAAAACCCAAAAATAAAATTGAAGAATTGGAACTAGAATTAATGAAGAAAGATATTGAGATAGCCAGATTAAAAAAAGGTTATCAAGTGAAAGGAGTTGGTGCCGAAAAGGAATACGTTATTACATTCGACAAGAATACAAAATAATTGATGAATATAAAGAAAAATAAACTACCTCGATGCAAGCATACGAGGTATTAGTATGCCCTTACTCAAATAATTTCAGTTGACCCTTATATAGTCTGCTATATTCTTTTCCTTGACCTCTTACGTAATTTTTGATTTGTTCTTCATTTCCATTTTTTCCTACTGTGCTTACGAAATAGCCAGCGCTCCATATGTTGCCTCCCCACAATTTCTTCTTTACTTGTGGACATAATCTATATATTTCCCTTGCTGTTATACTTTTTATTATTTTGGCTATTGTTGTGGGAGCCAACATTGGTATTGATTGTATCAAAAAGTGTACATGGTCTCCATCTGTTCCTATTTCTACTATATTTATCTCATAGCGCTTTCCTATTTCTTTGCATGTTTGTATCAATATTTTATCTACACTATCATCAAAAATTACTCTTCTATATTTTGCTGGGCATACATAGTGATACAATAAGATTGATACGTTATGTGATTTATGTATGTATTGGCTCATACCTTCATCTCCTAATTTCATTTTCAATCTTATTGTATCACACTTTATCTTCGAGGCAAGCCTCGGGGAATGTACCCGCTATGATTCAATTAAATTATTATGTGAATATATGTCAGTAAGTAGGTCTGGATATTATAAATGGAAATTTAGACAAAAGAATCCATCAAAAAAAGAATTAGCAAGGCAATATGACATTAAAATAATAAAAGAAATTCATAAAAACCATCCTTCTCATGGTTATAGATGGATTAATGCTTATGCAAGATTAAAGTATGGTATTGTATGGTCAAATCATCATGTACATCTATGTTGTAAATATGAAAATATAAAATCTACTGGAAAACATTATCAATGGAAAAAGCCAGGTGAAGAAAAAGAAAAATTCAATAATTTAGTTTGGAATGGATGGAAACATTTATCAAGACCATTTGAAGTTATTATTTCAGATATGACTGCATTTTGGGTTAGAAAAACATATTATGAACTAACGTTATATTTTGATGCTTGGAATAAAGAAATTATTGGATATGGATTAGTTTCACGTAAAGGAAATACAAAATCATATTATGATGGTCTTAATCAAGTTTTAGATAAAATAAAAGAAGAACAAATTGAAGAACCTATCATTTTACATACAGATCAAGGTTCAGTTTATTCTTCTAAAGAATACAATAATCTTCTTAAAGAGTTCAATATTCAGCGTTCAATGTCAAGAGCTGGAACACCTACAGATAATCCAGTTAATGAATCATTGAATGGTTGGATAAAAGAAGAATTGTTTATTGATTTTGATTTAAAACATTGTGAAGATGTTCTAAATCTAATTAAATTATATATTAATTATTATAATAATGAAAGACCATGTTATTCATTAAAATATAAAACCCCAATTCAATTTAAAATTGAATCGGGATTTTAATGAAACGTTCTTTTTATAAAGTGTCTATTTTTTATTGACTACTTCATGTTAGTTCTAAATTTATTTTATAATGACTCTAAAAACTTAATTAATAAATTATAAATTTTAAGCCATGAACTTATATAAGTAGTTTCTAAAATAGTATGAAATTTCTCTATATTTCCTCCAATTGAAATTATATCTAATCCTTTTATTCTTTTTTTAATAGCAGAACATTCAATTGAACCATGATAAACTTCCTCTTTAGGATATTCTAAATATTCTCTATAATATAATTTTTTATATTGATTTAACAATTCTGATTCATAATTTACTTCCCAAGATGAGTCTGTATAAACTTCATTAACACTAAAATGATAATTTAAATTTTTAGTTTCTTTATTAACCATTTCAAGTTTCTTTTTGTCCATGCTTCTTAATAGATAATAAATAGTAATTTTGCTATCTATTGTTTTAATTAAGCCAAGATTAGCAGAAACCATTTCTTTATTAATAAATCCAGATTTTAAATTTATTATTTGATTTATTATATTTTTAGTATCTTCTTTAGAAAAACTATATTTACTTTCAATCTTACTTATTTTAATATTGTACCCTTTAAAAATTTCTTCTATATTTTCATTTGTATATAAAATAACTTCACAAAATGTAGCAATGTCATTTTCAGATATTCCCCCATTAATACTTTTTAGTAAAATATCTTTATCTCGTAGTATTCTAGCCATAGTAAAAATAGCATTATTTTTAGATAAATTAATGTCTTCGCTAGAATTTCCGCCTAAAAAACCATTTAATAAAATTTTATAACTAGGCATGCTGTTTTCAACTAAATTTCCATTATAAATATATTCATTGCATATATCTCCATCAGAACCAATAAACACTGAATCATCTTTAGAATTATCTAAGTTTATTAATCTTTTACTTATAACTTTATCATAAGGAAAAGTAACCGCCCCATTAAAAGTTGTTTCTTCTTCTGTTGTAAAAAGAAATTCTAAATTAGGACATTTTAAACTTTTATTTTCCATAATAGTTAACATTATTGCTAAGCCTACACCTTGGTCTGCCCCAAGAGTCGTATCTTTTGCAGTGACTTTATCATCGCTTATTACTACATTTATACCTTCAGTTTCAAAATTATGTTTACTATCTTCTTTTTTTATACAAACCATATCTAAATGAGCTTGCAAAGCAACTGGACTAGAATTAATATTTCCTTTTTTCTTAATTAATACGTTGTTATTATCATCTTTGAAATATAAAAGATTATTTTCTTTAGCAACATCAATAAAAAAATTTGCTATTTTATCTTCTTTTCCTGATTCTCTAGGAATTTTAGAAATTCGTAAAAAATTATTAATTAAAGTTTCTCTCATCGCTACCTCCTATTTAATAGTTCCTTAAATTCTATATAGCCAATTTTCACTGAAATGACTTACATTTTTCATTAATATTTTTATACATCGAGAAATCTGTTTGAACTATTTCTCAACTTTAGATGATGACTTGTCAAAAATCTTTTTTTATGTTATTATGAATATGTCAAGGAAACTTGCATAAAATAAAAAAAGGGAACATTCATTTTCGCTAAGTTGAGTGTCTACCCAATTAGATTAGTTAGGCACTTATTCTAAGAATGAGTGTCATTTTTTTATTGCTAACACCAATAAGGTAGAGAGTAATAAAATGATAGCAATGAGCTTTAAAACTTTTACTATGAAAGTCTTAGTTTTCATTTTATCAAACCTCCTCTCTATAAAAGATTAGAGGCAGACACTCAACAACTGAAATTCCCTAAAGTAATTATACTATATGTTAATTTTTTAAACAAGCGAACATAATAAAATTTATAAAGTATTTTATGAATACGCTTAGATTATTTGTCAGAGTAAAGTAGAATTTTGTTAAGGTGTGAGAGTTATTGATTTAAAAATAATAGGTAATATAGAATTATTAAAATACTTTCTTTCATTACATTATAAATTATTTGAATTTTATGAGAATAAATTTCAAGATGACCCTAGAGCCTATGCGTATTTAGAAATACTAAGAAATATATGAAATCACATTATTAAATACTTTATGTAATGATATAAGGATGATTTATCGACTAAAGCTTTATCTTTAATAAGACTAAAAAATAAAAAATTTGTAGATAGTTTCATCAAATTGAAATAATAATTATTTATTTTTATGACAATTAACAATATTATTTGCTATTTCAACATCCATTCTTTCAATTGCTTGTTTAGATACTCCTGCTGTATGAGGAGTAATAATTACATTATTTCTATATTGTGATAATAGTTCTTTGTGTTCATCTAAATCAATATCAAGACCAACATAAAAAGTTTGAAATTTAAGAGCTTTTTCTATTAATGCTTTTGTATCTACTACATCAGTTCTAGAAGTATTTATAAATGTTGCTGTTTGTTTCATTAAAGCAATTTTTTCTTTGGAAATTAAATTATTTGTTTCTTCTGTTAAAGGAATACTAACATTTATGATATCACTTTCCTTTAAAACTTCATCTAAAGTTTTAAATACAACATCATTGTCTATGTTTATCGAAATTTTTTGTATAACAAGATATTGGCATGTTGAAGACTTTAGCTATTTTAATTACTTCTTTAGTAATATTCCCAGCTCCAATTAAGCCTAATTTTTTATTAGAAATATCTTCAGGTCTTTCATAAAGGTTTTTCTTATGTCCTTTTTGTTGTAATACCAGATTATTAGATTCATAAATTCTTTTATTAAGAGCAAGAATTAAAGCAAAGATATGTTCTGCGACAGAAATAGTATTGGCATTCTTAATATTAAGAACATGAATCAATTTTGATTCTCTAACTTCGTTATCAATATGGTCTAAGCCAATAGATAAGGTAGCAATTATTTTAGGTTCCTTAATATGTTCTAGTATCTCTTTGGAAACTTTAGTTCTTACTCCAATTATTAAGATATCATATTCCTTTAATAAAGCAATTAACTCTTGTGTATTAGGAGGATTGTCTAAATCGCTTATAGTTAACTCAATATTATTGTCTTTTAAAATGTCTTTAGCCTCTACACTTAAATCAGAAATTAAGGATAAAGCTTTCTTCATAAACATCAGCTCACTTTCTTTTTTATTTCTATTGATTAATCTTATTATTTTATTTTCTCGCCTCTAGTATTGCTTTTTCAAAAAATTCATAATAAGGTTCTAATTCCTCTTTCACTCTCGGTAGAGAAATCGCATTGTGTTTTTCATTTAATTTAAACTCTAACTGATTAAGCTCTTTCTCAAAATCGTGAAATCTACGTCCTAACATTGACGTATAAAAGAGAACTCCTTTAGGGTGCACAAATTTATAACAATCAGCATTTGCTACGACCTCAGATTCAATACTAAAATATTTTTCAACACCATGATGTTCTAGAACACAATTAATAATATTTTCTTTATCGTATTCACTTAAAAACTGAATATCTTTAAGTAACTCTTTAGTTACTTCTGCTGACATAGAAATATGTTCTTTAGCAATTCCTAAATGTGATGCTTCAGGCAATTTTGAATCCATCATTGATAAAGCAATCTTTACTATATTTTCATCAGCACCATATTCTTTGGCTAATCTAATTCCTGCATTTAAACAAATATTGTGTAAAAACTCCATATCAGGTTTATATTTTCGGATTTCCTCCCTATTAAATTTATCTGTTTTAGTTATTAATTCTTCCATATTCATATCTAATCTCTCACTTTCTTTTTATCTTGTAAATCGCCATTGTTTAAAATAAGTACATTTTCCTTCTTGATTTAATGATATTTGAAAAATTCCATCTATCTCTTGTTTAACATTATTTTGTGTCATTGTTCTAGTCATTTGCCAATTAATAATACAAAAATCATTATCATAAGTTAAAATTTTATATTGATAATCAATATCTTTTTGATTATCAGCTACAACATTCCATAAATTCGTTACTTCTTCAAATGATTTACAAGACTCATCTATAGGATTTTCATAATACTTTACTTCTTTGTCTAAAGTTTCAAGTGTTTTTCTCCAATCTAAATTTTTCCAAGATTCCATAAACTCTTTTGTCCAATTTTCATATTTTTCTTTATGGCAATCGCATAAAAAAATATATTGACATAGTGATATAATTATTCTTTAAA
>CAOJRP010000018.1 GCA_948442015.1 uncultured Erysipelotrichaceae bacterium | reverse complement strand
TCAATACATGAAAAAAAGCTTAAATTTTTAGTTTCTTAAGCTTTCATTTTTTTCATACTTTTTACTCTAATGTATAAGCTGTATCTACTGATTTGCCATCGCCACTTTTTATCTCAACATTTGCTTTTAATGTTAAGATTGGACGAACTGATGAATTTGGTTTATAAGGACCTTTTTCACCGATGATAGTACGACCACATAAACCATCCCTTACACTTAATGGACAAACATCCGCAAGCCAATAAGAATTACCATGAGTAGGGTGTTCTTTTAAAAAACCCTCTCGAAAAGAATAATAATACCTGCCATCTGATTGTTTAGGTTTTGTTGCTCCAACCTTTCCTAATACACTTTTTATAATATTGTAATCAGATAAATCTTGTTCTTTAGGACATACTGATTCTTCTATACCATTACATCTTAATATTTGATTACTATACCCTACATTTCTTGTACTTTGAACATATTTTTCGTTTGTATATTGTTTTGCTACCTCATTTAATCCTACTATATAGTTTTTATAACCCTCTTCTCCATAAAAATATACTGCATTACTTGATACATATTCAGATACTACTTCTATTGTTCCATCTTCATTTTTCTTTATTACTCTCCACAAATTAAGTTCACTTGGATTTATCGTGTTTTGGGTACAATTGGCGTCATTCATACACCCTGTTAATTCTCCTGGTGGTGTATAACTTGTACTTGTTGGGGTCATTCTTATGTAATCTCCTAGTTCTACTTTATCTGATAAAGCTACTGGTGCTGTATAACAATATTGTCCTTCTGGACATTTCCCTGTTTTATTATATAACTCATCTAGCGAATCTTTGACATTTGTTTTACTAGTTTTATCACTACTATATGTTATATCCTTACTATTAAATATTGTTGTTGCTCCCACTGTTGTACTTATTCCAATTATTATCCCTATTATTACTCCTATTACTTGTTTTATTCTTTTTTTCATATAATTCTATCCTCCATTTTTTCTTATTGTTGATAAAATTATACCCCCCCCAACCTTTCGGTCAAGGGGTAAGATAGAAAATTAACGTCAAATGAAAAAAGCTCATATTTTTCTACCGAGCTCTAATCTAATACATAGGCTGTACTTTCACTTTTTCCATCACCATTTTTTATTTTAACATCTGATTTTAATACCGATACTGGTCGAACAGAAGAGAAACCATTCCTGTCCTCACCAGAATAATTATCATTATCTGTTCCCACAAGAAGATAACTACAAAATTTATCCAATGCGTACCTCGAATCACACACATCCTTAACCCAGTAACCTGAACCATAAGACTGATTGATCATAAACCAATTTCGTGAAGGATACCAAAAACGACCACCATTCCCACTAGGGGTAGAAGTTGAGATGTGCCCTAAAATTTTCTTAATATTATCAAAATCATCCATTGATAACTCTGAAGGACATCCTGTAGCTGAAAATTCACTACATCTTTCTATTTGATTACTATACCCAACATGTCTTGTTCTTGCTACATATTTTTCGTTTGTATATTGAGCTGCTATTGTATTTAATGCTCCAACAAAATTCATATACCCTGTTTTTCCTCTAATAACAACTATTTTACTTGATGAATATTGCGATACTATTTCTATTGTCCCATCTTCATTTTTCTTTATTACTCGCCATAAGTTTAGTTCACTTGGATTGAGTGTATTTTGAGTACAATTGGCATCATTCATACACCCTGTTAATTCGCCTGGTGGTGTATAGCTTGTACTTGTTGGAGTCATTTTGATATAATCTCCTAATTCTACTTTGTCTGCTATTGTTTTGGGTTCATTATAACACCACTTTCCTTCTGGACATTTCCCTGTTTTATTATATAACTCATCTAGCGAATCTTTGACATTTGTTTTACTAGTCTTATCGCCGCTATAAGATATATCTCTACTATCAAATATTGCTGCAGCAGTTACTGTTGTACTTATTCCAATTATTATTCCTATTATTACCCCTATAACAACTCTTACTTTTATCTTCATTATTACTACTCTCCTAACTTTTCATATAAATCATTTAATGCTTGTTCCACATTTGTTACACTACTATTATTTGAAGTTGTATAAGTTACTTCATTAGCTTTAGGAAATCTTACCTTAGCATTTATAAAAGTCACTTCATTTTCTTTTTGATATATTGCATATGTACTTCCTATTACTAGACTAATTACTACTGCAAATACAACTACTAGCATTATTATTATTTTTTTATTTTTCCCATTTTTATTAAATTTAGCTAATCTTTGCATAATCATCACTCCATTACTATTATCTTTCCCTATTTTTTTAAAATTATGTTATGCTATTTTACTAACACCTTACTATAGTAAAAGTATAACAACAAATATAATACTTGTAAATAAATTGTTTTTAAAAAATGTAATATAAACGTAAATATTTTCTAACTTGCTAAATAACTATGCATTTTATCAAGACTTTTCTTTTCATATCTTGAAACCATTACTTGAGTTAAACCTAATTTTTTTGCTGTTTCACTTTGTGTCATATCTTTAAAGTAACGGAAATCAATAATCTTTCTTTCTTGTTCTTCTAAAGTATCCAAGCTATCATAAAGTGCAATTTTATCTTCTTTACTAATACTTTCTTCTAAAGCTAACTTGTTATATAAATCTACTTCTTCCTCTGTTTCTTTATCTAAACTTAGAATCGACTGAGCACTTATAATAGTAGCTTCTATTATATTTTCATCAATTTCCAAATATAAAGCAATCTCCCCATTTGTTGGAAAAGCACAATTTTTTTGCGCCAGTAAATATCTTGTTTGTTCTATCTTCTTATAAAGTTTTAAAATATCTCTATTTAATTTAATAGTTCTACTATCATTAACAAGTCGATACATTTCTCCAAAAATATATTCATAAGCATAGGTAGTGAATTTAGTTTCACTATTTTCCTTATAATTTTTTAAAGCCTTCATAAGCCCTATAACTCCTACTTGGTATAAATCCTCTTTATCATAGTTATAAAACTTACTAGCTATTTTATATATTAACTTTTCATGTACTTTAATTATTTCTTCTATCTTCATAATTATCCCTTCCACTATGAATATAGAAGATATTTAAACTATTTTATACATGTTCGACAACATATTCCATAATATTACTGTATAATTTGTAAAGTTAAACATTATTAGCACTTTCATTTTCTTAAATATTAAATTTAATAATTAAAAAAGATGTAATTGCTTACAACACATCTTCATCTATTTTATATGGGTTTTCTAAAGTTCCATCCCCTATTACAACTGTAGAAGCTTTTAAGGATATAACAGGTCTTATAGCCTTTTTTTGTGATACAGAGATATCGTCTAATGTTCCATCAGCTTTTAAAAACATCATATAAGCTGAATAATAGTAATAATCACTTGGAGTCATAGTATAAAAATCTGTTCCATTATTCAAATAAACACTTGGATTAGCCGAATTATAATTAGCACCAGCTAAAACCACCTCATCAGCACTGATTAAACCAACTTTAAGACGATATTTGCCTCCAAATCCTTCACTATTATCTTGACAAGACAAATTAGGATTAATAGTTTTTACAATTCGATTATATGGGGCATAATAAATATGATATTGCTCTGAATAATTATTTGTATCATTACAATACTTTGATGTAGCTACAAAACTATTGAAATTATTATTCATTATATTTTCTTGATACCATTTATCTAACATTTCTTTAATAGTACTATTTTCTACTCCATCGCTACTATTGATAGTATATCCAGCATAAGAAGTAGAATTTTTATTTATATTAAACTCACTAGGTTCTAAACTATCTTGTAAAATCAACCTTACAGTTTCATCGCCATTAATTCTTACAATTCGCCACATACGACCAGCAAACATTACATAGTTATTTGGTACTGCTCCTCGAAAATAATAACTAACACCATCTTCATCATTATTAGCAAATAAACCTTCATTTAAAGTCGCAGGTAAACTAAAATCTGGCCCTCCTTTAGTTGAAATACTATCTATACCACCATTATTTTCTAAAATCGTTTCTTTAAATGTTGGTAAAGTAATAGTTTCTTTATCAGTAATTTCAACTATAGCATTAAATTCTTGGTTAGCTTCCACACTACTAACTTCTTTTTCATCTAACCATAATTTCAAATTAGTTCTAATTGTTTCATTAGGTTTTACAATTATATTATTAAGTATTTTACTATTTGAAACACTTTCCATAGTTGTACGACTATTTTTTAGTGTGTTGTATTTTGTTGGTTCTAAAGAAGAATCTCCAGTCATAAAAACTGTTAGACCTTTTATATCTATAGTATTAGTATCTAAAATATTTAATCTAATTTCTACTTCTTTTTCTTCGTTACAAGTATTTTTTATACTATAAGTATAAGGTGTTAGGGCTTTACCATTTTCACTATTTAATGGTTTCATATCACTAATAGTTATCTTCTCTTCTTGCGAATAAATTATTTCAAAGCACCCATTATTAGAAGCTATTATTCCATCTTCATTAGAAGTTATTTTCCATAAACCATAACTAGTACTTAAAAAAAGAGATGCGGTTAAAAGGCAAACTAGTACGATTAAAGATTTCACATAAACTTTTTTCATACCAATCACCTTACCCTATCTTATATATATAATAGTATAATATTATTCCTAAGTCAATTAATTTGTACTATTATTCATTGTTTAATACTTCATTTATTTGAGATATAGCAGAATTTACACTATCTAGATCGGGAAGCATTACATAAGATTTACCACTCTTATAAGAGTAAGTATAATCTTTTGAATCTGTTCCTTCTAAAACATAATTAGATATATCCCAATCACTATTTTCATCAAGTTGTTTTTTGATAAAAGATGTAATTTCACTATCGTCAAGATTTGTGACAAAAGCACCCTCTAATGAAGATAATAAACTATTATATTTAGTCAAAATAGTCGGAGATAAAACTTTATCAGCAATTGCTTTTAAAACAAGTTGTTGATTTTCATTTCTTACCCTATCTCCTCCATTAAAGGCTTTTCTTTCTCTTGAAAATGCTAAAGCTTCTTTACCATTTAATTCATTTTTACCTTTTTTAAAAGAATATGGTCTTGTGTTACTATCATAAACTCCTGTTTTAAAATCGTAATTACTATTTACAGTTATTCCATTAATCGAATCAACAATATCAATTAAGGAAGTAAAATTAACTTTTACATAGTAATTAATGTCAATATTTAGTAAATCTTCAATTGTTGTAACTGACTCTTCTACCCCATAAATACCAGCATGAGTTAATTTGTCATGTTCTTTTTTACTATGTAACTTGACATAGTAGTCTCTAGGGATTGACGTAAGCATTACTTTCTTTGTCTTTGGATTGACAGTAACAACAATATTGACATCACTTCTTGATGCTGTACTAATTGAGCCATAAGTATCGATTCCGGTAATATATATACTAAATGGGTTCTTTGTAATATCAACTTTTTTTGAGATATCTTCAACTTCTATTTTAACTTCAAAAGAATATATGACTTTTGTCTTCTCTTTATATTCTTCATCTTCTTCTTTTAAAATATTATTAGTACTCTCTTCAATTAAAATAGCTGCAATTTCCCCTTCTATTAAATTATCTCTTAAAGCATCATTATCATTAAAACTCTTATTATCAAACTTTATTTTCTTTTCTAATTCTTTAATAGCTTCCTTATAATCTTTTTCTGTAGTATTTAAAAGTCCTATATCTTCTTTTTTTAAATCATCTAATTTATCATAACTACTATCATTTAAAACAACAACTTCATAATTGACTATTTTATAATGCGTTCCTCCTATTTTACTAAAGAAATTTAATGTTGTGATTTCATGAATAATAACGTAACACAGCACAATTACTAAAATAGTAGATATAATGCTACTTACTATTCTTAAATGATTTCTAACTAAAAGAAATTTTATTAAAACAACATCTACTAAAATTAAAATAATTGTAAGTGGAAGCATAAATTTAAGTGGTAAAATACCTAAAGAATTTGTCATGACAAGAGCAATAATCGAAACTACAATTAATACTATGCTTAAAAAACGATAAAAAGAACCCGGTTTACTCTCTTTCTTTTTTCTTTCTTCTTTTTTCTTTTTCATAAATTACCTCGAACTTTCATTTTTAATTTTAACATAAAAAAGAAGAGTGTTTGACACTTCTCCTATCACTTAACAAAATTTGACAATATTTGACTTTTTATTTACCACAAAAGATTACTTTTAGATTATCTATAAACAAATCAAATACGGAACTTTTTAAAACATCTTCTTTAACAGTCAAATCAACCGAATAAATTTTAGTCCCATTATTTAAAACATCTAAAGAACCTATAACATTTCCTTTATATACTGGAGCTTTAATACTTTTATCCACATTGACAATATATTCATATTCACTACTTTCTTCATTAATCTTTTTTAGTTCTCTTACCCCTTCTACAACTTTTAAATTTACTTTGTCTACTTTACCTTTTTGGATATTAACTTCTCCTAAATCTTTATCTTCACTTATTACCTCATTAATTTTATAATTATTAAAGCCATAATTTAGTAAATTAGTAGTATCTTCACTTCTTAAAGTTGAAGTTGGAACTCCCATAACAGTAGAAATAAATCTTATATTATTTCGTAAACCAGTTGCAGTTAGGCAATACATTGCATTAGCTGTAAACCCAGTTTTAAGTCCATCTACTCCCGGCATAAAACGAACTAATTTATTAGTATTAACAAGCCATATTTTAGTACCATCAGGTTTATTTAAATACTCTTCATAAGTACTTGTAAATCTTAAGATATCTTGATGATGAACTAGCTCTTTTCCAATTAAAGCCATATCATGAGCACAACTATAGTGATTATCATCATCAAGTCCATGAACATTAGCAAAATGGGTATTAACACATCCTATTTCACTACACTTATCATTCATCATAGCAACAAAGTTTTCTAGACTTCCTCCAATTTTTTCGCTCATTGCCACAGCAGCATCGTTACCAGAAGCTATCGCAATTCCTTTAATTAACTCTTCAACTTTTAATTTTGAGCCTTCTTCAACAAATATTTGACTACCACCCATTGAAGCAGCATTTTTACTAATTATTACTTCATCAGTATAAGAAATACTTCCCTCATCTATTGCTTCCATTATTAGTAAAAGAGTCATCATTTTAGTCATTGAAGCAGGAGGAAGCTTTTCTTTACTATTTTTCTCATAAACAATTTGTCCCGTTTCATAATTCATTAATACGGCACTTTTGGCATTAGGAGCAAGTTCTTCTGCTTTATAAACATTTATAAAAGCTAAGAATGCCAATAACCCAAATATAATTTTTTTCATATAACACCTCTACTAATTAATATGTGTCTTTTTTAATTTAATACTTAATTAAAAGAAATTTCTCCAAAACGACTAATTTTTGTATCAAAAAAGAATAAAGTATAGTATAATGTTTGTTATAGAAAGTGTGAGGTAAAAAGGTATGCCAAAAAATGAAAAAAGTACAGAAGATGTACAAGTTGAGCAAAGTCCTAACCTTGAAGAGACAGTTATCGTTGATGATGAAACTCTAAAAGAAGTTAAAGACAATGTTCAAAATGATTTAGTGGGGAAAGGTAAAAAGAAAAAATGGATAGTTGGAGTAGTTGCAGCTGTTATTGCCATTATCCTAGTTATTGGAGGTATTGGATATAAAGTAATATCTAATAATCCTACAAACATCTTAAAGGACTCTATAAACAATGCTTATAAAGACTTTAAAGATGAATTAAAAGAATATGACAAAAAGAAGAAAGACTTTGATATTACAAAAGATTCTTTAAAAATTAATGGTGATATTGAATTAACTGGTGATATGTTCAAAGATATCAAAGATGACAAAATTTCTTTTACAGCAGGTTTTGACTATGCTAATAAGCTATTAGAAGGAGAAGCTACTTTAAAAGAAGATGGCAAAGATTTACTTAATGCCACAGTATTTACTAAAGATAACAAAATGTATTTAAAAAGCAATAATTTATTTGACAATACTTATGAACTTGATGACTTTGACTTTGATAGTGAATTTAACTTAGAAGAACTTGAAGAAGCTATGAAAGAAGTAAATAACGTTTCTACTGATGATATTGATTACTTAGTAAAAGAATTTAAAGATGCTTTAATCAAATCATTAAATAAAGATGAAATGACTAAAGAAAAAGAAGAAATTGAAATTAACGATTTATCAGTTAAAACAACTAAAATAAGTTACAATATTGATAAATCATCTACAAAAGAATTAATGACATCTTTATCTGATATATTAACTGAAAATGATGAATTTTTATCAAAACTTGCTAAGTTAACTGATACTGAAAAAAGTGATATTAAAGATGCTTTAAAAGAATTAAAAGATAGTGATAACTATGAAGATATGCCAAAAGGAGAACTAAATGTTTATACAACTGGTGTTACAAATAAAGTAGTAAAAGTTGAATTAAAACTTGATACAGTAACTGTATCTTATAGCGATTATAAAGATAATATTTATCTTTTAGTTAGTGAAAAACAAAGTGACATGAAACTAGAAGTAATTGCTAAAACTGAAAAGAAAGTTACTGATGTAGAAGTTAAATTTAATAAACAAAAGATTGCTACTCTTACAGTTAGACAATTTGATGAAGAAGGAATTGATTTAGATTACGATATTAACGTTGAAGACGAAATTAAAGCAAAAGGTACTATTAAAATAACTTGTAAAGAAAAAAGTAGTACTGAATATGAAGGCGTTATGGAATTCTCTATTAATGCTGAAATTGATGGTGAAGAAATTGATTTTGGTGTAAAAATGAATTATACAATTAAAACTAAAGAAAAAATAGCTGACTATGACACTAGTAAAGCAATAGAGTCAGATGATATTACTGAAGAAGATAGTAAGAAATTAGAAAGTGCTTTAGAAGATTTAGAAAATAGTAAAATTTATTCCTTTATTGAAGATATGGATTTAGATGATTTATTAGACATGAATACAGGTAATAATTCTAGTTCTAATATTAAAGATTTATCTTCACATAAATTAAATGATGATATCTATATAAACAATGATGATGGAAAATATAGATTAAAAATAACAGGAATAAAAGAATCAAAACAAAGAAATGAATATTCAGATAAAGAAGCGAAAAAAGTCATTGTTATATCTTACGAATATGAAAATCTAACATTAGAAGATGATTTATATATAAGCAGTACAAATTTCAAAGCATATGATAACGATAATAATAGTTTAGAAACTTACGAAGTAATTGATTATAAATATCCTAATAAAGTTTCTAATGGTCGTAAAGCGACTGCTGAAATGGTATTTGCTTTAAATAACGATTCGAACTATATTGAACTTGAGTTTTATGATAATCCCTATAATTCTAAATCGAATACTAAAATTGCACTTGAATGGTAAAAATATAGATATCAAAGTAACTTTTAAGCAATTAAGAACTTCGGTTCTTTTTTTATGGTTTCAAATTCTTTCTTATAACTATTAAAAATTTTCTAATTTTTATATAAAAGCATTGTATACAAAAGATTTGTTTGTTGTAATTGGCTTAGGAATACTCAGTTATTTTAGGTACTGTTCTCCTTTACTTTTAAAAGTGGAAGGAGGTGATGTTATGAGAAATAGAGAAAAAAATCTTTATACTATCATAATCCTCCTTATTATTGTGATTTTAATCATTCTAATAAAAATAGTACCAACTGTATAAGTCGGTACTTAACCAAATTTTTGGAATAGTACCTAACTCTTCAAAACTAGGTATTCCTTTTTATTGTATTCAAGTTTCCTTGACATATTCATTATAGCATAAAATATAGTTTGGTAACAAGATTTTTTAATATAAGATTTACCAACTTAAAAGGAAGATTATTTCTCTTCCTTCTTAGTTTTCTTTAAAAGACTTTTTAAACCTTTCTTTTCTTTTTTAGGTTCTTCTTTAGTTTCTTTTTTTGAATTTTCTTTATCTTCTTTCTTTGGTTTATCTGTTTTAGAAAGTGCTTCTTTTCTTGATAAATTTAATCTATTCTTATTGTCATAACCCAAAGCTTTAACCATAATTTCATCGCCAGCTTTAAATAAATCACTAGGTTTATTAACTCTTTCAAAAGCTAGTTGTGATACATGGCATAGTCCTTCACAACCAGGCCATAGTTCAACAAAGCAACCAAAATCTTCTACTTTGACAACTTTTCCAGTATAAACTTTACCAATTTCTACTTCTCTTACAACATCTAAAATTAATTCTTTAGTTTTATTAATAATTTCCATATCCGTATGATAAATTATTACTTTTCCATCATCTTGTAAATCGACTTTAACAGCATCTTTATCATTAACAGAATTAACATTACTAGCTGTTAAGATAATATTAGTTATCATATCTCCACCTTTACCAATAACATCTTTAATTTTCTCTGGATTAATTTCAAATGTAATTGTTTTAGGAGCATATGGAGAAACTTCTTTTCGTGGTTCAGCAATTGTTTTTTCCATACTATCTAATATTTCAAGGCGCGCTTTTTTTGCTTGGTCTAAAGCTTCTTTTAAGATTTTTTGTGTTACACCTTTAATCTTAATATCCATTTGTAAAGCAGTAATTCCTTTTCTAGTACCCGCAACTTTAAAGTCCATATCACCCATATGGTCTTCTAAACCTTGGATATCCGTTAAAATCGTATATTTTTTTCCATCTTTACTAGTAATAAGTCCCATCGCAATACCTGCAACTGGCGCTTTAATCGGAACACCTGCAGCCATTAAACTTAAGCATCCAGCACAGATTGTTGCTTGACTAGATGAACCATTGCTCTCTAGTATTTCCGATACTACACGAACTGTATAAGGAAATTCTTCTTCGGAAGGCATTACTTGTAATAATGCTCTTTCTCCTAAAGCCCCGTGTCCTATTTCTCTTCTACCAGGTGAACCATATCGACCTACTTCCCCAACACTAAATTGAGGAAAGTTATAATGTAACATAAATCTCTTTGTATCTTCTAGCCCTAGTCCATCAAGAATTTGATGTTCGTTTAATGCGCCAAGTGTAGTTGTCGCTAAACTTTGAGTTTCTCCTCTTGTAAATACAGCACTACCATGAGTTCTAGGTAAAACATCAATCTTATGCCATAATGGTCTTATTTCGTCCATCTTTCTACCATCAGGTCGAATCTTTTTATCAGTAATTAATCTTCTTACTTCTGAGCCTTCAATTTCATCAACAACTTTTTTAACTTGTTTTAATAAGTCATCAATATTTTCTTCATCTTTATAAACTTCTGTAAAGTTTTCAATAGTTTTCTCTTTAACTGCATCTACAGCAGCATAACTTTCTAATTTGTCTTTAATTTGAATAGCTTTTAACATATCCTTTGTCGCAAATTCTTCAACTTTACTTCTTAAATCTTCATCGATATTAGCAAGTTCTACTTCAACTTTTTCTTGGCCTACTTCTTCGATAATCTTTTCTTGGAACTCACATAACATCTTAATATGTTTATGACCAAACATTAAAGCTTCTAGCATTTCTTTTTCAGATACTTCTTTAGAACCAGCTTCAACCATACAAATAGCATCTTTTGTTCCTGCTACAGTTAGATTTATTGTACTAACTTCCGCTTGTTCCACAGTTGGGTTAATAATATATTCTTTGCCAATCTTACCTACGATAACACCTGCAACTGGTCCATCAAATGGAATGTTTGATATTCCTAAAGCTAGGGAACTACCAAATAATGCAGTCATTTCTGGTGAACAATCTTGTTCTACAGATAATACTGTATTAATAACTTGGACTTCATTTCGAAAATTTTCCGAAAACATTGGTCTTATTGGCCTATCAATTAATCTTGCAGCAAGTGTTGCACTATCACTTGGTCTTCCTTCTCTTTTAATAAATCCTCCAGGTATTTTACCTACAGAATATAATTTTTCTTGATATAAAACTGTTAAAGGAAAAAAATCTTGAGTTATAGCATTTTTTCCCATTACAGCAGCTGTTAAAACAACTGTATCATCGTATCTTACTAAAACAGAACCATTAGCTTGTTTTGCTAACTCTCCAGTTTCTACTATTAATTTTCTTCCTAAAAAATCTAATTCAAATGTCTTTTTCATATAATTTACCTCTTTTCTATAAAAAAAGACACTAAAAAATATAGTGCCTACTTTCTTAAATTTAATTCTTTAATTACTTTACGATAACTAACTACATCATTTTCTTTTAAGTATGCTAGTAAACTTTTTCTTTTACCAACTTTCATTTGTAGTCCTCTTTTTGAATGAAAATCATGAATATGAACTTTTAAATGTTCAGTTAGTTCGTTAATTTCTTCAGTAAGAATAGCTATTTGTACTTCTGTTGAACCACAGTCTTTTTCATTCTTACCAAATTTCTTTACTAATTCAGCTTTTCTTTCTTTAGTAACTGCCATTTCTTCTTCCTCCTTTTTAAAATTACAGTTTAATCCTAGTTAAAAATCGGAAGTTTTTTTAAACCACGAATAAACTTATATAAAGATTATATGATAGTTTTAAGAAAATAGCAAGTAAATTGCTACTAATTTTTATTGTTTTCTTTACAAGCCTTTATAACATTTTCAAGTAACATAGCTATAGTCATCGGACCAATTCCTTTTGGTACTGGAGTAATATATTTAACTTTTTTAGAAACTTTCTCAAAATCAACATCTCCCACAATTTTACCATTAATATAATTTATTCCGACATCAATAACAATAGCATTTTTGGATACCATTTTTTCTGTAATAAATTTAGGAATACTAACAGCACTCACTAAAATATCAGCTGACTCAATAATTTTTTCTTTATTAATAGACTTAGAATGCAAAATTGTGACAGTGGCATTTTCTTGTAAAAATAACAATGCTAAAGGTTTACCAACAATCATGCTACGACCAACAATTACCACATGTTTTCCTACAAGAGGAATTTGATATTCTTTTAATAATCTAATTATTCCTTTAGGTGTACAAGGGACAAAACAATTCCTTGTACTATATAATTTTCCTATATTATCAAAAGTAAAGCCATCAACATCTTTTTGGGGATTAATCATATTAAATATTTCTATTTCATTTAAGTTTTTAGGAAGAGGGTGTTGTATTAAAATTCCATGAACTTCATTATCTTGGTTTAATCTAGTAATCAACTTTTTTAATTGGTTAGTATTTACTGAATCATCAAAATTATATTCTTCTAGTTTAATTCCAACTTCTTGACAAGCTATTCTCTTATTTTTTATATAAATAGAACTAGAAATATTATTACCAACTTGAATGATAACTAGTTTAGGAAAAATATTATTCTTCTTCAATTGCAGAACATCTTTTATTAATTTCTTTCTAATTTTTTTAGCTACTTTAAAACCATCAAGAATCATTTTATTCCTCCTATTTCAATTTTTAAACATTTCATTAATTGCTTCTTTATAAATCTCTTTAGCAATTTTAAATCCTTCAGGGATAATTTGCATATAATTTTCCATCATTACTCCACTATTTAATTCCATTACTAATAATTCATTATTTTGAGTTTCAACAATATCTATACTACAAAACCCAAGTGAAAATAAAGATGATATTTTTAAAGCTATATCTAATAATCTATTCTTTAAGTCAAGATTAGAAACTTCAAAAGGAATAGCACCTTTCGACAAATTAAACTGCCAACCATATTCATAAATTTCATTTTTGTTTAAAATTTTATTATATTCTTCTTCGCTTAGTTTATCTTTAAAATAATGATAATTAAAACCTAATAATAATTCACGAATTGTCTTTTTACCATCTCCAACAACAATTGGTCTTTTTTTACCATACATAGCTACACATTTATCTTTCAACATAATTAACCTATATTCCGCTTTTATATCATAAAAAGGACATACACTTATGGAAAAGCTTTTCGCAAATAATCTATTTAAACATTTAGAAATTTCATTAATATTCGTTAAATGATAAACTTCATTGCCACAAGTACTATCATTTGCTTTTAAAACAATACTTTGCTGATGTTCTTTAAAATACTTTACGACAAATTCATAATTATTAGATTCTTTAGCATATTCATTTTTATTATTTTGATTAAATAAAATATTATGTTCAATTATTGGAACATTTTTTTCTTTAAGAACTTCAAATGTAGCATATTTATCATCAATAACATTCCCAAATCCATGATTATTCAAGTCAAATTTATAGCCTGAAATAAATCTGATTTTATGTTCTTTTTCTAACATAATTATCCAATCTTTTGATAAAATCGAACATTTTATATTTTCTTCTTCACATATTGCTTTTATTAATTTATGAAAATTTTTCATTAAAACACTTCCTTCCACTAGACAAAAACACGTTGCAAGACACATAAAAAAAGAATAAAAGATATTTAATTGTTTTCTCTTACCACATCTACACTTTGGAAATGGTATAAATTATCACTACCTTTAGTAAATGAAAACTTATATTGAACAAATTTTTTGTAATCATTTATAGATATTTCATAATCATTGTCTTCTGCTACTAAGTCTGTCATAGATTTATCTTTATAAACTTTTTTCACCCCATCATTTGTCACATACCCTATAGCTTGATAAATATCTACAGATTTCATTCCTTGAACTATTTTTATATTATAAGTTTCTATTTTTCTTGTCCCAACCTCACAATTTGTATTAATATAAAAATATTCTTCGCTTTGATTATAATAACCATTAGGACAAGTTATCCCATTACCCAAATAAGCATTAACATTATAAGTTATATCACCAAAAATATTTTTGATTGTTTTATCGACTAAATCTTTAGAAACCTTTTTCTGATACTTAGGCTCGTTATTATCTTCTAAATCATTTCGCTCTTTTAAATAATACAAAGCTGTATATATTATATAATTATTAGATAAAGAGCTTTTATCATTAAATCCTTTATTATATATATATCCAATATTATCACCAACATTTTCAATAAAAGGATTATTTAAGGCATTAATAACAGCAATTAAACGAGTAGATGCAACAGGATTACTCTCTATATTCGGCTTTTCTTGCTCATTACCTTTAGATTCTTCAGATTCATTTGATTCACTATTTTTTTGAGAATTATCAGTCATATTCTCTATATTATCTTTATAACTAGTATAGCCTAGGTAAAGTATTCCTAAAAGAATAACAAAAAATATTATTATTAAACTAAATAATTTTTTATTATTTTCTTCTGTTTTCTTCATCTAAATCACCAACTACTAAGATTGTATCATTAAATTTATAATTTTTAAATATCTTCTACAAACATTTTAAATGGTTTTGCTAAACTTTCATCTCTATGGTAAGTTTGATAAATAGCAACTACCTTTTTTTGATATTTAAAAACACAATAATCTGTTTTAAAATTTTTAGGTATAACTGCTCCATTTTTAATTTTCAAAAATTCCTCATCATTTAAAATATAAGTTTCAAAATATGTTAAAACTTCTTCTTTACTAATTATTTTATAATTTTTACTTTTTATTTCATCTATAGTGAAACAATCATCTATTTTGTAATTTCCTTGTCTAGTTCTACGTAAATCTCTCATTGTCCCAACAGTATTTAATTTAGTACATATATCTTCTATTAGACTTCTAATATACGTTCCTTTAGAAACACTTGTTTTAAAAGTTATTTCATCATCTTTAAAATCTATAAGCTCAATCGATTTAATCAAAACTTTTCTTTTAGGTAATTCCACTTTTTCATTATTTCTAGCATATTGATATAATTTTTTACCATTAACTTTAACAGCTGAATAAATAGGGACTGTTTGTGTAATTTCTCCGACAAAACTTTTTAAAACTCTCTCTAAAGTGGTTCCCATGAAACTATAATCTTTTTTCTCAATAACATTTCCTGTAATATCGCCTGTATCAGTTTTAATACCTAGCTTAATAGTTGCTATATACTCTTTTTCTTCACCCGATAATATTTCTACTAATTTCGTACAATTTCCAAGGCATATAACTAAAACACCTGTTGCTATAGGGTCTAAAGTTCCCGTATGACCAACTTTTTTAGTATTGAAAAAATGAGCCACCTCATTTACAACATCTCTCGAAGTCACTCCTTTTTCTTTATCAACTAATAATATTCCATTCATTAAATCACCTATAACTCATAAAGATAAATATTTTCTGAAACTTCTAAATCCATTATATATCTTTTTCTTTGACATAAATATTTAGCTCCATGACTCAAGAAAAACTTATTAGAAGAACTTTCATTTATACACCCAATAATAACTTCCATAAAGCCCATACTTTTTAATTCTTTTAAAGCTTTTTCTAGAATCTTTTTCCCATATCCTTTATTCTGAACTTTTTTAGTTAAATATAGAGCATTTATTTCTCCTAAACCATTATATTCTTCAATATCACATCGACCAATAATTAAATAACCAACTGCTTCATCATCTATTATTAATAAATACTTTCTTGTTCCATCTAACTTATCATCAATAAACCTTTCTTCCTCTTCTTTAATAAGCTCTTTCTTATTTTTCTTTAAAGACTCTAAAAAAGAATCAGGCAAAATACCTTTATAAGTTTCCTTCCAAGTCTTAATATTTAGTTCTACTAAAGTTTCTATATCATTAATAGTCACTTCTTTTAAATATTCCATATATATCACCACAACTTCATTATAAGTTATAAATTCAAAAATGTCAAACAAAAGTTTGTTAATTCGCATAAAAAAAGCAAATTTCTTTGCTTAATTATCTTTTTCGTGGATTTCTTTTATAAGTTCTTCAATTCTGCTGCCATAAGCTACTGATTCGTCATACTTAAAAACAATCTTTGGCGTATGTCTCAAATCTAGCCTAGAAGCAATTTTCGTTCTTAAATATCCAGCTGTATCATCGTTTAATTCCTTTTCAAGCTCATTTTTAGGTATTTCTTCTAAAGTCGTAAAAAATACTTTAGCAAACGATAAATCATTAGTTACTTCACAACCTGTTATATTAATTTTCTTGAGTAATGAATCATGAGCTTCAATTGCACAAATACCCGATAATTCATTAGCTATTTGACTACCCAATTTTTTTAACTTAATCTCATTCATCGTTTAATCTCAACCATTTCATAATCTTCAAAAACATCATTTTCTTTTAAATCACTATAATTTTCTAGGGTAATACCACATTCAAAGCCTTTTTTAACTTCTTTAACAGAATCTTTTTCTCTTTGTAACCCAGCTATCTTACCTTCATGAATAACAATACCATCACGAATTACTCTAATTGTCGAATCATTTTTAATTATTCCATCAGTAACATAAGAACCAGCAATCTTTCCAACTTTTGAGAATGTAAATATTTTTCTTACCTCAGCACTACCAATTACTTTTTCTTCGTATTCTGGGTCTAACATACCTTTCATGGCTGCTTCCATTTCTTCTACAACTTTATAAATAATCGTATAAAGTCTTAATTCAACAGAATATTCTTTAGCTATTTCTTTAGTCATATTAGATGGTCTTACATTAAATCCAATAATAATAGCATTTGAGGCGTTAGCCAAAACAACATCACTTTCAGTAATTGTTCCAATACCACTTCTAATAACCTTAACTTTAACTCCTGAAACGTCAATTTTTTCTAAAGCATTTTTAACAGCTTCTTCACTACCTCTAACATCAGCTTTTAAAACAACATTAATTTCTTTAGCACCATCATTTATATGCGAAAATAAATCATCTAGGGAAAGAGTTTGTTTTTTGCCTTGATTTTCTTTTTGTAAATTACTTCTTTTTAAAGCGACATTTTTAGCTTCTGCTTCTGTTTCAAAAGACATAAATTTATCACCTGCTGATGGATTATCAGATATACCTGTAATTTCAACAGGGCTTGATGGTCCTGCTTCAACAATAGATACCCCTAAGTCGTTTTTCATCGTTCTAATCTTTCCACTACAAGTACCTATAACTATTGGGTCCCCAATTCTTAAAGTACCATTTTGAATTAGAAGCGATACAACACTACCTACATTTTTATCTACTTTAGACTCTATTACAGTACCAATAGCATATCTATTCGGATTAGCTCTTAAATTCATCATTTCGCTAGTTACAGAAATTGTTTCAAGAAGTAAATCAATACCTTCCCCTGTCTTAGCAGAAAGTGGTACAAATGGATATTTTCCACCCCATTCTTCAGGCGTAATATTATGAGCAGCCATCTCTGTTTTAATCTTTTCAATATCAGCTTCAGGTTTATCTATTTTATTAATTGCCACAATAATTGGCACATCAGCTGCTAAGGCATGGTCAATAGCTTCCTCTGTTTGAGGCATAACCCCATCATCTGCTGCTACTATAATTATAACGATATCTGTTATTGCGGCCCCTCTTGCTCGCATCTCCGTAAATGCAGCATGTCCTGGAGTATCAATAAATGTAATTTTTTCATTATTATGTTCTATTTGGTAAGCTCCAATATGTTGAGTAATACCACCAAATTCGCTATCAACTACTTTACTTTCACGAATCGTATCTAAAAGACTAGTTTTACCATGGTCAACATGGCCCATTATTGTTACGACAGGTGGACGAGCTACTAAATCTTCCTCTTTATCTGTTACTTCATATTCTTCAAAATTAGATATATCTCTTGTTGAATCTTTCTTTAAGTCTTTACCATATTCTAAAGCCACTAAAGTAGCATTATCATAGTCAATAGAATTATTTAAAGAAAGCATTAAACCAAGTCCAATTAACTTTGTTACTAGCTCAGTTCCACTAACATTTAAAGCATTAGCAAGTTCACTTACAGTCATATCATCATGATATAAAATAACGTTTTCTTCTTCACTATTAGTCATTAACTTTTCTTTATGTTTATACATTTCTTTTCTTTTACTTAAGTATTCTTCTTTCGAATTAGCCACTTGGTTTCTCTTCTTTAATTTTTGTTTCTTTCCTAAAGAAGTAATATTTTTACTTAGGTTAACATTTTCAACTAAATCTTCTACTGCTTCATCAATTACATCTTCTTCATCAAGAGTTATGTCACTATTGGTACTAATTAAATCTAAAGTATTATCAAGGATTATGACATCGTCTTCGGTTAATTCATCATCCTTAGTTTTAGCTTCAATTCCTAACTCTTGACATTTTTTTAATATTTCTGCAACTGACAAGTTTGCTTCATTAGCATATTTTTTAACACTCATCATGTTAATCACCTGACCTTTCTTAACTTTATTCTTCAATTATCTTTAATATTTCATCATATAAATCATTACTTATTTCTACTTCTAAAACTCTTTTGATATATTCACCTTTTCGAGCTTTCTCTAGTACTTCTTTTTCTTTTTTTATATAACAACCTCTTCCGTTTGCCTTCCCTGTTTCATCAACTATTACATTCCCATCTGGTGTTCTAACTATTCTTAAAAGTTCTTTCTTGGGTAACTTTTCTTTGGTAACAATACAAGTTCTTAAAACCTCTTTTTTCTGTTTCATAAGCTCCTCTATTCTTGGTTAGCCTCTTCATTAATTTGTTTTAATGTCTTAACATCAATTTTATAATGTGTTAATTTAGTAGCTAACTTAACATTGGAACCTTTCTTACCAATAGCAAGTGATAAATTTTCATCATCAACTATTGCTAAAGCCTCTTTTTTTACGGGGTCAGTTATATTAACAATAACATTTTTTGCAGGAGATAAGGCATTTGCAATAAAATTCTCTGGCTCATCACTATAAAGGATTAAATCTACTTTTTCACCATTTAATTCTTTTAGAATACTACCAATTCTTGAACCTTTCTCCCCAATACAAGCTCCTATAGGGTCAATTCTTTCATTGTCGCTAAATACTGCCACTTTACTTCTTAAGCCAGCTTCTCTTGCAACACTATATAAAGTTATGTCTCCACTTGCAAGTTCTGGTATTTCTGATTCAAATAATCTTCTTACAAAACCATAGTGTTTTCTTGATAAAAGAATTAAAGGTCCTTTTGTTCCCGCTTCAACTTTTGTAATATATACTTTAATGGAAGAACCCATTTTAACTACTTCTCCAGGTATCATTTCTGATTTCGGCAATATACCCCTTGTTCTTCCTAAATCAACATAGTAGTTTCTTGCATCTTCCATAGCAAGTAGTCCAACCATCATTTCATCTTGTTTTGATTCAAACTCTTCAATGATACTATTTTTTTCGGCTTCCCTTATTTTTTGCATAACTACTTGTTTAGCAGTACCTGTAGCAACACGACCAAAATCTTTTGGTGTTACTTCTTTTTCAATTGTTTCTCCAACTGTTATATCTGGAACAATTTCTCTAGCTTCTTCTAGTAATATTTGAGCATCAATATTGATTGCTGGTGGTACATCTACTTCATTTCCTTCTTCATCAATCTCTGTATCTCCTTCATCAATTTCATCGACTACTACTAAGTATGAGAAAACTTTTATTTCTCCAGTCTCTCTATTAATATCAACTCTAACATTAGTCTTAGAATCAAAATTTTTCTTATAAGCAGTAGTTAAAGCAAGTTCCATTGCTTCAAAAACAATATCTTCACTTATTCCTTTTTCTTTAGTTATATTTTTGACAGCTTCAATAAAAGCCCCTGGGTCCATGCCTTGCATTTCTTCTTCTTTCTTTTTCTTTGGCATTTTAAACATCTCCTTTTTCTTTACTTATAATATCTAAAATGTAGGAATCATCGACAAAATCAAATGTATCGATAATCGGATTAATAACGTTTGTTGCTTCGACTATAGTATCTAAATCAAGACCATTTACTTTATCAAGGACTATTCTTAAGAAATTAATATTTCCTTCAACTTCATAAGTAACGGAATCAACAATGATATTCATATTATTCATTGGTCCTTCAATCTTTTCTCTTATTTCATTTAATTTTTGTTCCATAATCCACCTCTTTTAAATAATAACAAAAGTGGGATTTCTGCCCACTTAAATCTGCAAGTAAATTATAACACAAGTAATTAAGTTATGTAAAGCCCTTTTGCAAAGGTTTAATTATTGATTGTAATAATAAAGATAATTCTTCCACTTTTATATTAGATGTTTCAATATCATAATTAATATTCTTGTATCTAAATTCTGTCATATATATTTCTTCATATTTATATATTTTTAATTCAACACCATTTATATTAGATATTTTACTTCCATTATCATCAAAATAATAATCACGAACTGGTTTATTATCTTTAGAAAAACTAATTCTTATACTTTGATTTAAATTATTACTATATTCTAAAATATAACTATAAGGCTTGTCATCTTCTTGATTATCTGTTTTTGGATAAACCCCATAAACTTCTTTTTTATCTATTGTTTCTGGAACCCAGAAATCTAAAAGGTCATAGTGGGCAAGATTTATTTTATTTTCTACATCAATAAGTTCAGCGTTTATTCTCATTGAACTAACATCATTTTTTAAATTATTAATATTTTATTTAAAACAACATTACTTTTTGGTTCATCTTCTTTATTTTTTTCTTCTAATGACTCTTTATTATTAAATATTAACAACCCACAACTAAATAAAGCTAAACAAAGAGGTACCAAAATAAGATTTCCCCATTTCTTTTGATTACACTTTTCTCTTTTTTCTAAAATAGCTTTATAATTTTGCTCCTTATTTATTTTTTTAGCATATAATTCTTGAAAAACTTTTTTATTTGACATACACTTCATCCTTTCTCATTATTCTTTGTAACTCTTTTAAAGTTCTATAAAGACCATTTTTAATATATGATTCACTTAATGATAATTCTTTTGCAATTTGCTTGATTGTAAAATCTAATTATAATACAAATAAAATATTTTCTGAATAATAATTTTTTTCTTTTTCAATTCTTTCCAAATAATTTCTAAATCAATATTTTCTAAGGTAATCTTTTCAATATCAATATTACTCGGAATATTTTGAAAAAATTCATCAGTATCTTTTTTTCTATTTAAAGATAAAGTTTTAAACTTATATAAAAAACCATAATATTTATTTATTTTATTTTTGATTATTCCTAAAATATAAGAATTAATGTTTTCTATTTTTTCAAGTTTAGCTAATTTTTTATAAAGACTTAAATAGACTTCTTGGACAATATCATTAACATCATCCATATTAGAACACTTACAAACCATAAACTTTACAACTTCGTTATAAGTTTTATCATATATTTTATTAAATATTTTAAGGTTTTTTTGATTAATCATTTTCTCACCTCACTAATATAGTTCTTCGTTTTTTAAAAAAAGTTTCAAAAATTAAGAAAATTTAAAAAACTAAGCCTGAACTTAGTTTTCTTCTTTCTTGTTTTTATATCTTAGATAGAAGATGATTGCTCCTCCAAGTAATAAAATTGCAACTAAGATACTTAGTACTTTTAAGAAAGTATTATTTTTTTCCTTTTTAACATTTCCATCATTTGGAGATAAAGGTGTATTCATTGTATCTCCTTTATAGGCTACAACATATCTTCCTAATGTATAAGTAGTTATTTCAATATTATTTCCATTTAATATATATGGCAATTCTTTAATTTCGTTATTATCTAATATTTCATAAATACCTTCAAATTCTTTATTACTTTTTAATCTAAAACTAATTTTTAAAATATTATCAGAATTAAAGTCCAATCTAGTGGAATTATTACTTGTTAGATATAAGTTATATGTCTCACTATTAGAGTTAAATCGGCCTTTAATTTGTCCTGGTAGCTCAAAACTACTTGCACTTAATATAACTTCTTCCTTAATTGAATTTTCTGGAATATGAATTGTTATACCATTTGAATAAAATTCTTTATAAGTTATTTCACTAGGAGTAATAGGGTTAGTACTAGGTGTATTAGTATTCGGCTTATTATTACTTGAATTATTAGAATTTCCTCCATTATTAGGCGTATTAGGTTTTCCACTAGGAGAATTTGGCTTACTACCATTACCACCTTGATTACTAGAATTATTACCTTGATTTGGCTTATCAGGATTACTAGGAGAAGTAGTACCTGTTCCATTATTATTAGAATTATTTTCTTTAAAATGATTAATAATAGCCACTAATTTCCCAACATTTCCCACTTTATCATAAAAGACAATTTCATAAGTTCCATTTTTGGTAAATTCGTATACTCCAATTCCATTATCAAAAGTAATTTCTTTGCTTGGATTAACTACTTTCACAATAACTTTATTATTCACATATTCATATTTTAAAGAAGCAGTGGGACTAACTTTATCTATCCAATTTACTCTAGCAGTCGCCTTATTTGTATTTCCAGCTAAATCTTTAAATTCAAAGGTAAATTCTCCGTTATCAGTAAATGTGTAAGATTTTTTCCCTTGATTATTTGTAATAATAACACTTTCATTAAATTCAAGATTTACTGTAACATTTTTATTTGTTGCAGTATCTATATCGTATAATAATGTTGCAATTGGGGTTTCATAATCAATCCAATCAACTTTAGCAGTAGCACTTCCTTTATTTCCGGCTCTATCTACAAACTCAAAAGTAAATTCCCCATTATCATAAAATTCATAAGTAAAGGTATTAATATTCGTTATTATATTACCACTTTCATCTTTTACATTGCCATCTGTATCAGATGTATATCCTGGAATGACATTGCCATCTTTATCTAATATTTCTCCATCTTCTGTAATCTTATAATCACCATTATTAGTTACAATAACATTTTCATTTGGTTTCAGTGTAGCAATTACAGAATGATTTGTAGGAGTATGGATACTATATTCAATAGTTGCTGTTGGAGCTTTTCTATCAATCCAATTTACTACAGCCTTAGAAGTTCCAATAATATTGGTATCTTTATCTATAAATCTAAAAGTATATTCTCCATTATCAGTAAATACATGTGTGTCTCCATTAGGAATAACATTACCATCTTCATCTATAATATCATAATTATTAGTACTAACATTTACTAGTCTAGCTATTACATTTTCTTTTGTTGGATCTGTTGTACTATATTCCACACCAGCAGTTGGTCTAGGATTTTTAGTTAAATCTTGGAAAACATTTACTAAAGAAAGAGAAGCAAACATATCATATGTATCAATGTCTATTTTTATATATTGTCCATAAACACTTTCCTCAAAAGTAATATCTCTTAATTCTAAATTTCTAGGACAATTTTCTACTTTTCCAGCTTCTATCCAATTAGTACCATCTTCACTTACATAGATTTTAGCATTTTTTATGTAGTCTGGATCATTATCTTTATATTTTATTTGCTTAAATTCGACAGCTGATATATATCTTGGTTTATCTAATTTTATTGTTATAAATGGTTTATTACCTGAAGTTATAACATTTTCTCTAAAATCTGTATGCCATAATGTATTTCCATTTCCATCAATAGCATTAGGAGCATAGAAAGGTCTTCCAGAATCAACAGATTGTGTTGAATAAGCTTCAATTGATAAATGGGATACAGGGACATATTTTCTCGTATTTGGTTGATTATCTTCTGTAAATGTATAAGTAACAGAATCACTAGCTAATTGTTTTCCAGTAGCACTTTTTCTTACATATAATGTTTTATTTCCCGTATTATCAGGAGAGGCAATTTTATAAGAAGTCCAAGGAGAATTTTCATCATTTCTCCATTCATAGTTTAATGTTATCCCTACAACTCTGTTTTCTAAGTCATTTGGGAATAGTTTAGCATCAATAGTTGATGTTGTAATATCTATTGTGTATATTTGAGAAGTACCATCCATTCTGATTTTAATATCATTATCTGCTGTAATTTTAGATATTTCCTCAGGTGTTAATGATAAAACATGGTTAGTTGTTTTAGAAGAATAAGTTTTGCCGCCATCAATACTATAAGAAAGATTAAAATCGTATGCATCATATGCACTATTAATAATTATTTTACCAGCATTATCGCCATCAAATGAGAACGATGCTAATTCTTGTCTAGCACGACCTAAAATAGCATTAGCTAATTCTCTTGTAGGACCCGATTGTAAAACATCATTATCCGTGGCTTTAGTTGCAGCAATTAAAGCTTCTTGTTCTCTTAAATCAATATCTACACGATCAACTCCTTGAAGATAAGGTTTAATAACTTTTAATAAATCATACATTGCATTTGGATAATATGTATAAGCATCTATTATTTTACTTGCAAGTTCATGCCACTTGGCACTAGATTGATTACTTGTTTTGTAAAGATTTACTATATAATCAAAACTATCTAAATTTATATTAAGATTTTCTAAAGCTTTATTATAAATATTTACTTTTTCATCTACAGTATCATAAGAATTTGCTAAGTAATTTAAATATAAAGATTTTTTCCATTCTTCTTGTCTATTTAATGCTGCTTGACCAAGTAACATATATCCTGAACTTGTACCATAATTAGAACTGTTCATAATTTGATTAGAAAATGATTTGTTTGCCCAATTGAGTAGTAATCGATAGCGATTTCCTCCCCACCATTTAGTAGAGCTTTTTCCCCAACCAAAAATATTATAATTAGTATCCCAAACACCTGTTCCGTCTGCTTTTTGTCTATAAATCAAATAAGCTTCATGGTCAGGTTGATAAATCCCTACAGAAGGAACTCCTTTTATTTTATTAATTGTTTGTCCAATACGAGAAATATTCCAGCAAATTCCTCCGTACTCAAAAGCCATCCAGTATCTAATTACATCATCTCCATAAGGAACATTATATTTACTTAATAAGTATTTTTGATCATATTTTTCTTTATTAGCAGGGTCTTTATATGCTGGTTGATTATAATTGGGATTATATCGATAAGAGATATATGAATATTTATCATAAGGATTTTTCTTTGTTCTAGAATACTCATTTAACCAGATTAGTTCTTCATTACTTATTGCATCTTGCATAACGAAGCGCATTAATTCAACATGATATCCTTTAAATTCTTCTTCTCGATCAAATTTGCCTGTATCAAATAGAAGTTTCATTAAACGATAACGTTCTTTAACATCATAACTTGTTGGGCTTGTACTAAACCTTAAAGGAGAAGCAACATTGTCTGTTTTATAAGCAGCAGCTAGTGCTATTAACATTTTTTGATAGACATAACCATTTTCAGTTTTTAATGCTTCTTTATTTTCTTTATATAGTGTATGTAAAGTATCCAGAAAAAAACTTCCACTTGCAACTTCTCCAACTTCAATTATTTGTTCTAAAGTTTCATTATTACTAATTAACCAATCTAAAGTATTGATATACTCTGGCGTTATTTCAGCTTTGTCTTGAATTGTCCAAAATCCTATTTTATTAACAAATTCTCTTTCTAAAATTAATCTATAGTTATGTTCCATATTATATTCTGCATCATGGCTCTTTAAAATTTCATCATAATAAGATAGATTATGGATTCTATCATAAGATAGGGCATCTTTATTAAAATCTTTGGTTACTAAACGAGCATTTGCAATTGTTCCATGGTCTGCAGCATTAGCACCATTAGCATTTACATGAATTCTTAAATATCTATATCCTTCAACATTTAAGTCAACGTCAACGGCTTCTGTTAAACCATTCATCACTCCGGTTTTTAGTAGTGATGTCCACTCATTACCATCGTTTGATACAAATATTTGAATCCAAAGGCTTCCATTACCTTTTCTTGTGGCATCTACTCCAATTTTGGCAATAAAACGAGGAAATTCTGTAGATAATTCTGATATATCAAATGTAGCTTGACCTGTTCCATGAATTCCTAAACCTTTAGTATAAGTACGAACTTCGCCATTAACTACTAAACTTAATGTGCCACCATCTTGATTTTTATCTTTTTGTAGGGGATGTCCTGACCATCCATTATAAGACAAATTGTTATCAGTTATGAAATCGAGGTTTGAAAGATAACTATAGTTAATGCTTCTTTCTGGTTCATTGAAAGCAAAAGAATTATTTTTATTGGCAGATGAAAAGACTATATATAAAGATATAGAAAATAATAATATTAATAATATTTGTTTTGATAATAGTATCAACTTTTTCTTATTTGATTTTATAAAATTAATAACATTTAAACTTCTCAAAATAATTTCCTCTTTCTATTATCTTATTATCCCTATTATATCTTATATTTATTCGATATAAAAGACTTAACATTAAAATTGTAATATTTTGAAAAAAAACATAAAATCATCTATTTAAAAATTTTAACTACTTATATAAAAAAGTTTCATCACAAAGTTCCTTTTTCTTTTATAACTTGATTTAAGTTTTTCTTATAAATAAAAAAATTTGTAAAGATACAAAAATATAGAAAAAGTACTCAAAATAAAAATTTAAAAAAGTGTCAAAGATGAGATTTTAACCTCACATTCTTATAAAGTTTTTCTCATAAAGTTTTAAATCATTAAATAGTTTATACTCTAGTCTTATTTTTTCATAATTGACAAAAATTTTACAAATTTCTACTTTATAAAACCATTATAAACAAGTTTCGATTCATTTACTACAACAAAAGCACTTTCATCTATATCTTTAATCATTCTTTTTATTTTCTTTAATTCTTTATTTTGAGCTTCAATTAAAATTAAATCTTTATTAGAATTTTTAAGACTGATAACTGATACTCCATATCCTGCTTTTTTAATAAACTCAATATTCTTTTTCGTAGCATGGTCTGTTATAATCTCTACTCTAATTAATCCCTTAATAAAGGTCTTAGATATATATGTTCCAAGCATTGTCCCCACAGTATAACCTGAAGCATAGGAAATAACAATAAAAAAATTAGTATCTGCCGCAATCGCTTCTTTAACAACGACAAACCAAATAGTTACTTCAATAAAAGCAATTATAGCAGCAATTATAGTTTTACCCTTAATAGTTATATAAGTTCTAATAGTACCTAAGCTTACATCAATAATTCTTGCAAAAAAGATTTCTAAACACATATATAGTAAGCTCAATTTAATCACCTAATTTCCTATTACTTTTAATAAAGCAATGATAACTAATATTAGTATGATTAAAGGAACAAGAATAATACCTATCTTATTTTTAATTTCTGTAGCTTTTTCGCTTTTATACATCGAAGTAAATTTACTACTATACTTATCCCAGCCACTATTCTTATTAAAATCTTTTAAAAATTCTATTTGTTCACGACTCGCCATTCTCCCACAGTTAGAACATCTTCTAGTTGTACTAGGTATTGAAGTTCCACAATATTTACAATGCATAAAAACCCTCCTATGCTTCTTCGATAAATGTTTTACTTTTATGAGGTTCATCAAGTAATAAATCATTATAGTTTTGTTGCCTTAAAGCTTCATAAATAATAATTGCCGCAGCATTAGATACGTTTAGCGCTCTTACATTGGCAGTCATTGGAATCCTCATACATCTATCAATAAATGGTTTTAAAATACTCCTTGGTATTCCTGTACTTTCTTTCCCTAAGAAAAAATAAATATTATCTTCTTTGTTACTATAATCAAAAGATGTATGTGGCTTATGTCCATATCTTGTTAAAAAATAATATTCACCCTTATTTTTAGAAAAAAAGTCTTCGATATTCTCATATACTTTAAATTCACATTTTTCAATATAATTAACGCCACTTCTTTTAATATATTTGTCATCAAGAGAAAAACCTAACGGTTTAATTAAATGAAGGCGCGTATTAGTTGCAACACAAGTTCGCATTATATTTCCTGTATTACCAGGTATTTCTGGTTCAAATAAAACAATATTTAACATATCATCACCTCATGAAAAAAAGAGTTAATTACTTTTGATAATCTTTCTCTTCTAAAAACTGTTGTAAATCAGATGCATTAATAATATTATCATCAGCTCGAACTAAAATTCCTGAAGGAGCTACTTCCCCATTTTGATAATAAATAATAGTTGGAACTTTGGTAATCTTTTGCTTATCTAAATTTAAAGTTTCATTTAATTTATCAATATAATTATCTTCTTTTTGTATATCAGTTATATTAATAAAATAGAATTTATCATTTAAAGAATAATCATTAATAACACTCGCTAATTCTTTTTCCATTTCATAAACTTTTTCATCACTAGTATAACTAATATAAATAAAGTAATCATCGGGTACTTCTGTAAATACTGCTTCGACCTCTTTCAAGTCTTTAATTTCATTAGTAATTGTATTTGATTTAATTAAATAACTAGATGCAACTTTATTTTCTTCGTAAACGTCATACCATTTAAAAAAATATAAAGTTAAAATTATTACTATTACAACAAGTACTAAAGCAGTTATATAATTTCTAGTTGGAATGTACTTTTCATTTTTTACACTTGCCACTCTAATCATACCCTTCTGTTTCTATTCTAACATAAAAGAACTTTCTTTGTAAACTATTAAGTAGGCAAAATATGGCAATCGCATAAAAAAATATATTGACATAGTGATATAATTATTCTTTAAAT
>CAOJRP010000017.1 GCA_948442015.1 uncultured Erysipelotrichaceae bacterium | reverse complement strand
ATACTGAAAGCAACCGAGTTTAAGCCCCGCTGCTCTGCGGCGGGGTAGTTAACAACAACAGAACCAGAAAATGCCACTGGAGTTTATGGACAAGTTTTATCTGTTGGAGATACTTTAGCTAATTATATGGATTTTACCAATAATCAAGAAGTAATTGAGGCTTTCAATAATGGAACTTTAAAAATTGAGATTAGCGTAAATGATGGAAATTATAATTATGAATATATTACTTATGATATAAAAAATAATACGATTTTAAAAGTTGATAAAGGGCATGATTATGAAAGTGAATTAGGAGATAAACTATCTGTTATATATCCTAATATGGCATGGGGAATGGGCGATGGGCCTATTGACGAATCATCTACTAATACTAATGACTTTGGCTTTTCATTATTAACTAAAATAAATGATGATACATATTTGTCTCAAAATATAACAATTAAGAATTTTAAAGATAAAACTTTTGAACAAATTTGTGCTGAAATTGAAGAACAATTAAAAACTACTGAATTTAATATGTCTATTTATGAAGAACATACAACAATTGATAGTACTGTATTAGAAAACATTAAAAATAGTCAAAAGAAAACTAATATTACAGAAACTATTTACGATGATGTAACAGGAAAAGCAACAACATTATATACTTGGACATTTGATGGAAGTAAAATAACAGATACAAACTTAAATTTAAACTTAAAAATTAATTTAGGAACAAGTAAAAGTAAAGAAACTATTGAGACATTAGTGGGAGATAAAGAAAAATCAATGGTTATAGAATTCTTACACCATGGAGTATTACCAATAGGAACAACAGTAAAAGTAAATGTTTTAGGAAAATATAATAATGGCGATTTAGTAACACTTTATTATTTTAATGAAGAGACTAAAGCCTTAGAAATGGTTAGTAAGAACCTAGAAGTAAAAGATGGTTTTGTAGAACTTGCTTTAGAACATTGTAGTGAATATGTTTTAGCTTATCAACCTGAATTAATTGTTGATAATGTAGCTAAAGAAGAAGAAAAAACAAATAATGCTCAAACATCATCAATGAATGTTACAAAATATGCAAGTATTGGAGTAATTTCTCTAATAGCAGGAATATACTTAGTAATAAGTAAAAAAAGAACAGCTTAGGCTGTTTTTTAGTGCAATTTTTTTTAATAGGGTATATAATAAATAAAGAAGTGAGGAAAGTTTTTATGAAAAAGACCTTTATTTTATTATTAGCATTACTATTTATTGCTAGTGGATGCGGAAAAGATGAAGAAAAACAAAAGAATGAGGAAGGCCAAAAGGTAGAGGAAGTTTCTCGGGAAGAAACTAAGGAAGATAATAAAGAAGAAGAGAAGAAGGAAGAAAAAAAAGAGGAAACTAAAAAGGAAGAAACGGCAAATAATACCGAAACAAAGAAAGAAGAAACTACTAAAAAACCAAGTATTAATAAAAATAATACTACTACAAATAACAATAATAAGACCGATACAAAGCAAGAAAATACAACTAAAAATGAACAAAGTACTTCTACTGAGGTAAAAAAAGAAGAAGTTAAGCCAGCTTGTACACCTAAGAAATTTAAAAATAAATATTCCTATGCTTATACAGATAAAGCAACTTGTATGAAAGAAGGAAATTTAAAGTTTTTGGAAATTAGTGATAGTGGTGATACAGAAATCTTTGCATATGATTGTGAAGAAATAGTTGATGATTGTGGGACTAAATATTATGGTGTAATTTTTTATAAATGGAATGAAGAAAAAGGAGAATATCCCGCATATTACTAAAAAACGGCTTTTAAAAGTCGTTTTTACTTGAGAACAAACTCAATAGAACCTTTATTATCTTTATATTTAATAGTTGCTATTGCTCCATTGATAATCGTCATTCTAGGAGATACATGTCCAAAGTCCATATCAATAATAATTGGAATATTTAAATCATTTAAAGAGTGTTTTAAAGCTTCTTCAAACGAGATATCATAATAACTTTTCTTAGTCATAGAACGACCAAATAAAATTCCTTTACAATATTTAAACCAACCATTATCTTTGAATTTCCATAAAGTTCTAATTAAACTTTCGCAAGATAACTCACAATTATCAAAATACCAAATAATTCCATCATTTTTATATTTTTCAATAAATTCTTTGGTTTTATCATACTTAGTTCCAAATAACTCATTTAATAAATCTATGCAACCACCAATGAGACGACCTTTAATAATAATTTCATCTTCATTATTTAAACTTTGCCATTTTACTTCATTAGTTAAATTATAGCTTTCTAAGCCTGTTATATAAGGAATATCTTCGCTTTCATACTTCAAAAAACTATCTTGCTTAATTATATTGCCTTCTAAAATAGATAAATTATTTACTAAAGATTCATGCCAATTTTCCATTCCAAAAGCTTTAAAATTATCGGCATAAATAGTAGCAATATCTAAATTTGTAGTAATTGTAAATAAAAGTCCTGTTGGGTCCGAATATCCTTGTAACCATTTAGGATTATCTTTTACTTTTGCAAAATCAAAATAAGATAACATTTCTAAAAGAAAGTCTCCTCCACTAGCACATATAATAGCTTTAACATCATTATTAATAAATAATTCTTCTAATTCCTTAGCTTGAATACTACTTTCGTTGCTTTTTCCTTTAATACTTTTCCTAACACTTGCTGTTTCAATCACTTTGTAGCCGTAATCTTCTATCTTTTTAATAGCATTATCAAGTCTTTTAATTTTTAATTCTTCAGTAATACCATCTGATGGTGCAGTAACTCCTATTACATCACCTTTTTTTATAAATTGTGGATAAATCATATGTTTTCCTCCTAGCATTAATTATAGCATTGATTTGAAACAATAAAAAAGAAAATCTATCAATTAAACAATAGTATCACAATTATTTCAATACTAATTCAAGATTTTGTTTCAAATTCTTAATTTCATACTCACTATGATTGTATACATCAGATGATTGTAGTTCAAACATTTTATATATTTCTTCAATATTATCAGGACTAGCTATTCCTTTTTGTTTTAATTGTTCAATTATTTTTTTAAATGAAAGAATATCATCATCAAATAATTCACCACAATTGTATAAAACTCTTTTTCCTGTTACAAAATCAGTTAAATATAGTTTTTTATCTTCATATTTAGATATATTCTGTAATTCTCTATATTTAGCTAATTTATTTTCTAATAAACAAATATCTAAACATTTTGATGAATTATTTTTAAATTCACTTTCTGGTATGCAAAACTCAATATGAGCATTTTCTTTATAAAAACCATATCCACAATATTTTAATAAAATTTCTGTTGGAATATCATATTCTAATAGTTCGAAATTCCACTTATCGTAACAGTATCCCTCGATACTAGAAAATGTACACATTAATGCGTCATAAGCAAAAAGAAAGAAAAACTTATAATATTCGTTTGCAAGTTTAAATGTATTTACAACTTCATCATTTCGTTTGTAGAAAGGATAAACATCCTCAAAAGAAATATATCCCAAATCATACATAATACCTTCAAGATTTTCTTGTTCACTTCTCAATGTACCAAATTTTTTAATGGTAGATGTAAGTGAAGGAACTGTTCTATAAATAACTGCCATAAACTCTAATATCCCCCTTTTTTTTAATTGCACACTATGATAGCATATTTATATTAAAATATCAAATCATGGAAAGACTATCCGAAAATTGTGTAAATTTGACATAAAAGTGTAAATATGCTATAATTCTAAGTATTAAAGGGGTTTGAATATAATTATTTAACCCTTAAGATGAGGTTATTTTTTATTTTTAGAAAGGGTTTTGAAAATGAAAGCAAAAAATTTAATGATATCAGCTGGTATTGTGGCTTTATTATCGCAACCATTATGTGTTCAAGCTGAAAGTATAGAAGGAGAAGTTGTAGATTATAGTCCATGGACTTCAATTGAACAAATAAAAACAGATGTACCTGAAGAAACATATTTTGAAGAACTTGAGAGAAAAAGTTACCAAGGTACAACATTTGATATAGGAGATAATCATCCTTATAAGCGACTTTATTTCCATTACGAAGTATCTACAAGAGAAATAAATCATCACCTTTGTGATATCGTAATTGTAAATGGAAGAGGTAGTGCTGATTCTTGTGGTGCGACGTATTTAGGTAAAGATTGGCAAAATCAAAAAATGGTAGTAGTCGGAATAAAACAAGACAGAGAATATCCTTATGCATGTGTTATTCTTAATGATGATGGAACTTTGGGTTCTGTAATGGGTTGGTTTAAAACAGAACAATTATATCCAGTAACAAATGAAGTTACAGAAACGATTGCTGCAACAGTAAGAACACTAGAAGATGGAACAACAATTTATGAATTGCCAGAAAATTATTTACTAAAAGGAGCGACAGGAATTAAAACTAGTAGAGTAAAAGAACAAATTGATGATTCAGAAGAAGAATTAGTTTTAAGATATGGTATTAAATCTAACTAAATGTTAAGGCTTTAAATTTTTAAAGCTTTTTCTTTTTTGCAAATTTTTTTAGATAAAAGAGAACGAAAAGTAAACGTATAGTGAACGAATACTAAACGAATAGTAAACGAATCAAGTTGCCAATAATTATTGTATTTTATATAATGATATTAACAAATAAAATGATATTTAATAAAAGTAATTGCTATTAATTAAAAAGTGTTTTAATTTAAAGATATACTATTTTAAGTTGGGGAAGTGAAATATGTCTAAAGATGAATTATATTTAAAATCAGTTACATATAAAAAGGAACAAGTAGTAGAAACTAATAAATATCCCTATAATATACCAATAGTTAAAGATTTAAAAAAGCTAAAATTTAACAAACGTGTTACTTTCTTAGTAGGGGAAAATGGTATTGGTAAATCAACATTCATTGAGGCTTTAGCTATAAAATTAGGCTTAAATGCTGAAGGTGGAACAGAAAATTTTGATTTTAGTACAAGAAATACTCATTCAGATTTATATAAATTTTTGGAGTTAGAATTAAGTGAAGAACGTCCTAAAACGAAATTCTTTTTAAGAGCTGAGAGCTTTTATAATTTTGCTTCGGAAGTTGAAAATTTAGGAGTTGGAGGGTATGGAGAGACTAGTTTACATAGCTGTTCTCATGGAGAAACTTTTTTACAACTTTTTAACAATCGATTTACAGAAAATGGACTTTACATTCTTGATGAACCAGAAGCAGCTTTAAGTGCTAGCAGACAATTAACTTTGTTATATTTAATTGATTGTTTATCAAAACAGGGAAGTCAATTTATTATTGCTACTCATTCGCCAATTTTAATATCTTATTTAGATGGTGAGATACTTGATTTAAATAATAATTTTGCAAGTATTAATTACACTGATACAGAAATATATCAAACTTATAAATTATTTATTGAAAACTATGAACAAGTCCAAAAAAATCTATTTGAATAATTGCACATTAAAGAATATTATTTTTTAATTTTTATAATATTATCAAAAAATTGTTTATCGGTTAAACATTCATTCATATAGAAACGAAATGAATTTATGTTTTCTTTTCTTAAATCTTTCAATAAATAACAATTATTTTCATTATCATATACATATAAAGCCGATTTGTTACATAAATATAACTTAACCTTTGAAGGGTGACTATTAGTTTTTAACATACCCAATAAATCGTAATAACTAATCATTTAAACCTCCATTAGTAATAAAGATTACTATCTATGTATAATATTATTTTTTTGCTATATCCTAATTATAACATTATTGCTTGAAAAATAAATTAGAAAATTCTAATTTATCTTTTATTTTATTAATAAGATAGAATTATATTAGGCGGTGGTTAAATGAAATTTGTACCTAAAAAGACAAAAGAAAAAGTATCATCAGTATATAAAACTTTGTATTTAAAAGAAGAATTATTTAAGCAAGTAGAAAAAATAGCTAAAGAAAATGATACATCTTTTAATAATGTTATTGTTAGTATGATAGAAGCTTGTTTAAATGAAAATAAAAAATAAGTAATGGAATTATTAAAACTTTCATTACTTTTTATATGATATTAAGTAAAAATTTATATTTTAATAAAGTCTTAAAAATACCTCCTAAGCATATAATTAAATGTAGCAATTATGGAGGCAGAAATGGAATATTTATTATTGATTGTTGGATTTGTATTACTTGTAAAATGTTCAGATATCTTTGTTGAAGGAAGTAGTAATTTAGCTAAAGTCTTAGGAGTACCATCATTAATAATTGGTTTAACTATTGTGGCTTTTGGAACAAGTGCCCCTGAAGCATCAGTAAGTATAATATCAGCTATTGAAGGTAAAAGTGGCATGAGTGTTGGTAATGTCATTGGTTCTAATATATGTAATATTTTGCTTGTTTTAGGAACTAGTTCTTTATTTCATTATCTAAAAGCTAATAAACAAATATTAACAAAAGACTTTCTTTTTATGCTTCTTTCATATTTTATTTTAATTTTTTTAGCAATAGATGGTTTTACAATTAAATTTTTAGAAAGTCATATTGCTAGAAATGAAGGATTAATTCTTTTAAGTTTTTTAGGAATTTATATGTATAGTTTAGTATCTTCTTTAAGTAGCAACAAAACAAAAGAAGAACGTAAAAAATTTGAACTAACTGATATTTTTAAAATAGCTTTTGGTCTAATTGGGATTATTATGGGTGGTAATGTCGTAGTAGATTCTGGAACAATGATAGCAAGAAGTTTTAATGTTAGTGAGCATTTAATAGGTTTAACAATAGTTGGTATAGGCACATCACTTCCAGAACTTTTTACTTCTGTAACAGCTATCAAAAAGGGTGAAAATGATATCGCTATTGGGAATGTAATTGGTTCTAATATTTTTAATATTTTATTTATATTAGGTGCATCTAGTGTTATCGCCCCATTAACGATTAGTAGTACCATGTTTAATGATATTATGATTATGCTATGTAGTGGGGTACTTGTCTATATTTTTGCTCTTCATAAAGGAAAAATTACAAGAAAAAAAGGTATTATAATGCTTTTATTATACTTTTTATATATCATTTACATTATTAATAGATAACCATTTTTTGGAATTTGCATTTATAATCTATTTTTGATATAATGATATGGTCCGAGGTGAAAAAAAGGATGATAAAAAGAAGTATAAAGGATTTTGGTACAATAGTTGAAGATATCCTTTCTAATGATAAATTTCAAGAATTAAATAATGAGTTACATCATGGTATATCAAGATTTAGTCACTCAAGGCGTGTAGCTTCCCTAACGTATCGTTTTGCTAAACTTTTTCATATGAAAAATATTGAGGCGATGACTAGAGCTGCGCTGTTACATGATTTTTACTTAGATAATGAATTTATAAATAATGAAAATAGCGCTAAAAAATTATCAGCACATCCAATACTTGCTTATGAAAATGCGAGTCAGTATTACGAATTAGGAGACTTAGAAGAAAATATTATTAAGTCCCATATGTTTCCTTTAAAAGGAGATGTTCCCGTATATAAAGAAAGCTATATTGTTAGTACAATTGATAAATTAGCTGGAGCTTATGAAATGAGTTGTTTTAAATTTAGTTTAGCTTTAAATATATTATTAATCTTTATTTTTAATATAATTACAATTCAAAGATAGAAGGTGGAAAGGTGTTAAATGGTGGATATAAAATAGAATTACAAGATGGTAGTTTAGAAAGTATTCAATTAGTTAGTTATCGTTATTGTCCCCATTTTAAGTGTTCTTACATTAGTTATACTGGTATTTCTAATAAAGGTAAGAAGAACATAATCCCCTTAAAAGAAGTAGAAGGAAAAATATATTTAGATTATTCTTTTATAAATGATGAAGACTTTTTATTAAAGCTATCGAAGGCTTTTTCTATTTCTATAAATCCTAAAAAGTTACCTAAATTATTAACTTTAGAACCTAAAAAAGGGAAAAAGAAAGAAGTAGAGGAAGTAACTTCTAAAAAAGAAAAAGTAGTTGATTGGGAAAGTGAATTACCTAAGAAAAAAGTTGCTACTAAAGTAGAAAAAGTAGAACCTATAAAGTTAGAAACTACTAGAAAGAAAGTTTTATATATTAGGTGTCAAGATAAGAAAATGATTTTTCTAGTAGATAAGGAAAATAATAAGTATTATGAAGGTATGGAACTAAAAGAAAAAGACTTTGAAAAGAATAAAGATGACTATGATGTTACATATTCGACTTTTAGTGTCATTGACTATTATACTTTAGAAGGAACTAAAAATATTACTTCTAAAAATGGAGTAAATACTAAGATTGATAAGAAAAAAGTTATTGATGATAATATTCCTGTTCATGGCATTATTATTAGCTATTTAAAAGGATTTACAGCTTTATTTCTTATTAAAGCAGTTTTAGATGATGTCTATGAAATAGAGTACACTACTTATGATTATATTAAAAATAAACCTTTTGATTTAATTAAAAAAGAGTTTAGAACAAAGAGCGAATTTTTAAAATTTTATAATGATTTTGTCGAGTCAAGGAATAATAATAAACCATTATATATTAAGAAAAATAGTGAATTAATTGATACTTTAGAAGATTATTCTTTAGAGGAAGTTACGAGAAAGACTGCATAAGTCTTTATTTTGTGCTATAATATTTTTGTGTCCTCGTAGCTCAGTTGGATAGAGCAACCGCCTCCTAAGCGGTAGGTCGGAGGTTCAAATCCTCTCGGGGACGCCATTTTTTTGTTTTTATAAAAAAATAATATAAGTGTGTATAAACAATAGTTAAGTATTATTCTCTATAAATTTTAACCCTATAAAACTAACTTTTTTGTATCTTCTAAATCATTACTTTGAATGATGTGCGATATTACATTAAAGAAATTCTTTAATCTTTTCTTTATGTCAGTATTATCTTGGTCTGCTTTACTTCTTAAGTCATACATAACATTTTTAACATCTACTGTACCATCTGTTTCCCCTGGAAGTAGATAAAAGCTAATCTCTACTTCTCCATTATCATTAAGTTTAAATTCTAAGTATCTTTCGGAAAAATCACAATCAATGTGAAGTTCATCTGTTCCTTCTAAAAGAGTTCTAAAGGCTTGATAAAATGCTGAATCGGTTTCTACAACCATTTTACCTACGTTTGTTTCTATATCAGAATTAACATACATAAATGAATAATCAGAGGAGTAACACATGATAAAATACTCAGTTACTCTTTCTTGGCTATTAGTATTTGTTTCAGTATATTCATAGCCATTATCAAATTGTGCTCGTCTAATTTTTCCATGTTCATTAATTTCCATATAATAATCTCCCAAATAATTAATAATTGAATATATAATATCATATTTTTAAATTTTTAGGAAATTAGGTGTTGTTTTGGGTCACTTGTTGCCTTTATCTGATGCTGTTTTTTGTAATAATCTAAGCTAAGACTTGATTTATAGCTTATTTAATTATAATATAAATTGCTGAAAGGAATATTAATTTATGGAAAATAAAAAGAGAGAATTAAGAAAAATTAAAAAAGTGTTATACGTTTGTACAGCAGCTTTAATAACTAATTTAGGATTAAGTTCTTGTGGATTTGAAACTAAAGAAGAACCTAAAAAAGAAGAAATATCATTAGAAGAAGAGATTAAAACTGTAGAAGTTTTAAACGAAAATCTTGATGGATTAAAAGAAGATTGTATTTTATTTCAAGAAGTAAGAGAAGATATTGAGTATGATGAGATTAGTGATTCTTACATGGTGGGAAATTTTAAAGTTGTAAGAGCAGAAAAAAATGGTGTAAGTTATTTATTAGATGAGAGAGACAATAGCGTTCTTTTAGCGAATATCGTTTCTTGGGGAGGGCCATATAATGATTATGATGGTTCAAAATTTAATCGAGCAACGCAATATATTGTCTGCTTAGGAGTAGATGGTTATGATTATACTATTGATACGTCTGATTTTAGAACTATTTTAGAAATAAAAGATACTTATTATGATAAAAGTTCTTCATTTTATTTAGAAGGGTATGGATATGTCTTTGAAGCAAAATATAATGGGTTTAAATATATGTTAGATGCTGAAACTAGATATCCATTAGTTAAGTGTTATGAAAACTATGGACCTCTATATTATGATGAAGAATTAGGCTGTGAAGTTTATTGCTTTATTAAAGATTCTAATGATAAATATTATGTTCAAGCTAGTGACTTAACTAAAGTTTTAAAAATAGATTTTGCAAATCTTAAAAACGAGAAAAAATTTATAGATAATTGCATTTTGTTTAAAGAAAATTCTAAAGATATTTCTTATGACGAAATGTCAGAACCATTTAGATTAGGAGAATTTGATGTAATTGAAGCGAAAAAAGGTAAAATAAAGTATTTACTAGATTCTAAAGATTATCATGTTCTTGCAAGTAATTTTTATTCTTATAGTAATTATTATATTGGGGGAACAAAATATAATAATGGGACAGAAATAATAAAATTTTATGGAATAGATAATTGTTATTATTATGTAAAGAGTTCTGATTTAAAAACAATACTTGGAGTAGCATCATCTTTTTGTCAAGAAAGTAATCAATTTTATTTAGAAGGTTATGGAAACGTTATTGAAGGTATGGGTTTTGATGGCAAAAAAACTTTAATAGATGCTGTAACAACGCAATCTTTATTGAAAGATTCAGAAGGATACGAAATTTATTATAATAATTATAATGGTATTTATTATGACGAAGAATTAGGTTATAATGTTTATTGTTTTACTAAAGATTATTATGGAGAAAATTATTATTTTGCTACTAATGACTTTAAAAAAATTTTAAAACAAGGTAAAGTATTGAAAATAGAAGAAAATTATTAACTACTATTTTCTTTTTTTGTTATAATTAATTTAGAGGTGATAAAGTGATTTTAGTAATTAAAAATGGAACAGTAATTACAATGGATGAAAAAAGAAAAGAAAAGTATGAGAATTTAGATATCGTGATTGAAAATGATACAATAATTAAGTTAGAGAAAGATTATCAAGGAAAATTTGATAAAGTTATTGATGCTACTGATAAGATAGTAATGCCAGGACTAATTAACTGTCATACCCATTTAGGAATGAGTATTTTTAGGGCGACAAATGATTCTCTAAACTTAGATGATTGGTTAAATAAAAAAATATGGCCAATTGAAAATAATATGACTGATGATGATATTTATTATACGTCTTTACTTTCTATTTTAGAGATGATTAAAACAGGTACAACTTGTTGTGCTGACATGTATTTTGGCTGTTTAGGAACTTTAAAAGCACTAAAAGAAACTAACTTTAGAATTTTATTTTCAAGATGTTTAATGGATGGCGATACTAAAGGTGAAGAACATCTAGAAGAATTTAAAAAACTATATAAAAATAATCAAACTGATTTAATTAAATGGGCAGTATCGCTTCATGCATTCTATACTTGTAGTAAAGAATATTTAAAAAATGGTAGTGATTTATCTTTAGAATTAGGTTTACCTCTTCATATTCATTTCTGTGAGAATAAAAGCGAAGTAGAGGGTATTAAAAAAGATTATGGAACATTATCTAACGCTTTAGAAAGTACAGGTCTTTTAAGAAATAAATTACTTCTTGCTCATGCGACATTCTTAAGTGACGATGTTTTAAATGCCATTAAAGATAAAGATGTATCATTAATCCATAATCCTGTAAGTAATTTAAATCTAGGTTGTGGTATTGCTAATATTTCTAAATACAGAGATTATGCTAATATTTGTTTAGGTACTGATGGCCAAGGTAGTGGCAATAATATGAATCTTTTCTATCATATGTCTTTAGTTGACTTATTACAAAAAGGTTTATATAAAGACCCAACAATTATGAATTCTTATGAAGTATTAAAAATGGCTACCTTAAATGGAGCTAAAGCCCTAGGACTAGATAACGAAGTAGGAAGTATTGAAATAGGCAAAAAAGCTGATATAATAATAGTATCTTTAGATAATATTGAGTCTTATCCAACAGTGGATATTATTAATAATGTTGTTCATAATACAAGCAATATAAATGTTGATACAACAATTATTAATGGTAATGTATTAATGGAAGGACATGAGTTAAAACTAGATATTAATGAAGATGAAGTTAAAGAAAATATTACAAGCATTTTTAAAAGATTAGATGTTTAGGAAAGGATATGTTTATGGAAAAATCAAAGGTGTATTTTATTAAAGACATTACAAAAGAAAATATTGTTAAAATTTATGATGCCTTAGGAGTTAAGTTAGAAAGAAAAGTAGGAGTTAAAGTTCATTCAGGAGAAAAAGGAAATCAAAATTTTTTGAAACCAGAATTTTTGAGCGATATTATAAATCATGTAAATGGTACTGTAGTTGAATGTAATACTGCTTATGAAGGAGCAAGAAACACAACAGAAAAGCATACTAAGTTGATGGAAGAACATGGTTGGAGTAAGCTTTATGATGTTGATATCTTAGATAGTGAAGAAGATTTAGTTTTAGAAATACCTAATGGTAAAGTAATTAAGAAAAACTATGTTGGTAAAAAGATTACTAACTATGACTCAATGCTTGTTTTATCTCATTTTAAAGGCCATCCTATGGGTGGATATGGTGGTGCATTAAAGCAACTTTCGATTGGATTTGCATCAAGTCATGGCAAAGGATATATCCACTGTTTAGGCGATGAAGAATGGACAGAAGAGAAAATGTTTCAAGTTGACCAAACAAAGTTCTTAGAAGCAATGGCGGATGCGGCAAGTTCCGTTACTTCTATGTTTCAAGGAAACATAGTCTATATTAATATTATGTGTAATATGAGTGTTGACTGTGATTGCTGTTATATTGCTGAAGACCCTTGTATGAAAGATATTGGGATTCTTGCTTCAACTGACCCAGTTGCATTAGACCAAGCATGTATTGATTTAGTATATAATTCTAAAGATGAAGGAAAAGACCATTTAATCGAAAGAATTGAATCAAGAAATGGTATTCATACTATTGAAGCAGCTAGTGACTTAAATATTGGTTCAAGAGAATATGAATTAGTTGACATTAGCGACTAATTTTTTCTTGCATTTGTCATTTTAACGTGATATAGTTTAATTATCCTAGATAGAGTAATCAGTTATACATGGTTTTGATTTATCATTGGCATGTATGTATAGATTGTCAACTATCCTGATTCACTAGGCGGGCGAGCCAGATATGGAACTTGCCTAGTTTAGAAAAAGTATGGAGATTTTATCTGTTATTACTATCTTATTACTATTTGGGAGTATGTACATAGTGAGAAAGTAAACTCACATTAATAAGGTGCTACATCTAGACACTGACATTGTCTAGTGAAGTTCTTCTTGTATTTAGCTGTTTTGATGATAATTAACCTTATTATTGAAAAGATTAGGCTAAGTATGAGAATTGCTTTCGTAGTTTTTCTATTAAACTAGGAGGTATAGTTTGTCAGAACTATATCTTTTTTGTTGAAAAAAATTATGGATATTTGTATAATATTATTATGTAATAATTAATTACAAATATTTTATATAGAGGAGTAGATTTTATGGGATTAAAAGGTTCAAAAACTGAAAAAAACTTATTAGCAGCATTTGCAGGAGAATCACAAGCAAGAAATAAATATACTTATTTTGCTAGTAAAGCTAAGAAAGATGGTTATGAACAAATAGCAGCTATTTTTGAAGAAACTGCTAATAATGAAAAAGAGCATGCTAAAATGTGGTTCAAAGAATTAAATGGAGGAGAAATACCTAGTACAACTGATAATTTACTAGCTGCAGCTGAAGGTGAAAACTATGAGTGGACAGATATGTATGCTGAGTTTGCTAGCACTGCTGAAGAAGAAGGGTTTACTGAATTAGCAGCGAAATTTAGAGCAGTTGCTGAAATTGAAAAACATCATGAAGAAAGATATCGTAAACTTTTAAAGAATATTGATGACAAAGTAGTCTTCTCTAAAGATGAAGATGCAATTTGGATTTGTCGTAATTGTGGTCATATAGTAGTTGGAAAGAAAGCTCCAGAAGTATGTCCTGTTTGTGCACATCCACAAAGTTATTTTGAATTGAAAGCAGAAAATTATTAAGATGAAGAAATATAGATGCATATTATGTGGTTACATATATGATGACACTAAAGAAGAAGTTAAATTTGCAGATTTACCTGATACTTGGGTTTGTCCTTTATGTGGAGCTACGAAAGAACAATTTGAAGAAATTATTGAAGACTAAGTCTTCTTTTTTCTTGACAACTACTTAAAATAAGAGTATTCTTTTAATAAATTAGGAAGTGGTGTTATGAGTAAAATTATTTTATTTATTATAGTTGCTAGCACTACTTGTATACAATAGGCATACAGATTTTATCTGTGTGTTTTTGTTTTAGGAGGGTGAGGATTATGTTTTTAACACAAGTAGATGATGGATTAATTGAAAATATTACAATAGAACATGTAATAAATAAAGTATTAGAATATAATGCTGATATTCTTGATATTGCTAAAATTAGAAGGGCTTATGAACTTGCTGATAATCTTCATGGAGGAGTGTTAAGGGAAAGTGGGGAACCATACATAACTCACCCTTTGTCTGTTGCTTATACATGTGCTTGTTTAAGGATGGATACTTCTTCTATAGTAGCATCAATACTTCATGATGTAGTAGAAGATACAGAGATAACTCTTGAAGAAATAAGAAAATTATTTGGTGATGATGTTTCCATGCTAGTTGATGGAGTTACAAAACTAAAGGGATTAAATTTCGCAACGAAAGAAGAACAGCGATTTGCTAATATGAAGAAAATCATCTTAAGTATGAAAAAAGATATTCGAATTATTCTCATAAAATTAGCTGATAGATTACACAACATGCGTACTTTGGGATACAAGAAGAAAAAAGAAAAACAGGTAGAAAATGCTTTAGAAACTCTTGATTTGTTTGCTCCGATAGCGGATAGATTAGGGATATACAGAATGAAAACAGAGTTAGAAGATTTAGGCCTTAAGTATGCTAATCCTAGTGAGTTCGAAAGAGTTAATGAATTAGTTATTGAAGAGGAAGAACGAAGTAAGTTATTTATTGATGAGATGTTAGGTACAATTAAAATGATTTTAAGCAATGTAAGTTGTGAATATGATGTAAAAGTAAGAACCAAAAATATTTATGGTGTTTATAAAAGACTTAAGAGAACTGCTAGAAGTTTAGATGAAATTCATGATTTAATGGCTTTTAAGATTTTAGTTGATGATATTGATTTATGTTACTCTCTTTTAAGGCCAATTCATGCTACTTATAAGCCTGTTAATGCTAATTTTAAAGACTATATTTGTAGTCCTAAGAAAAATGGTTATGAAAGTATTCATACAACAGTTCATGGGCTTAATAAGAAATTAGTTCAAATGCAGTTAAGAACTTTTGAAATGGATAAAGTAGCATCATTAGGAATTACAGCATATTTAGATAAGCATCAAAATGATACAAAAGATTATTTGAAAAGTGAAGCGAAAAATAAATTTCCTTTTTATAACAGTTTATCGGATATTGAATCTTTTTTTGAACATGATAATAAGTCTTTTGTTGATAGTACTTTGAAGGAATTATTATCAGATAATATATATGTTAGTGATGAAAATGGAGAAATTACTGAGTTACCTCTAGGGTCAACAATTATTGACTATGCTTATAAAAAAGGCGAGGATTTTGGTAACTATCTAATAAGTGCTAAAGTTAATGATGAAGAAGTAGATATTGAACATTATATTTTAAAATCTAATGATAGAGTAGAATTAGTACTTGATTACACGAAAGTACAATGTGTAAAAGATTGGGCTATTATAGCTAAAACGACAAGAGCGAGAAAATTAATCTTAGAAAACTATTAATTGACACAAATTGCCAAGTTGTGGTAGGATATCTAAGACCAAAGGGGTGTTGGAATGGAAAATTTTAAAAAGAAAAAATTTTTTGAAAAATTTTTTATGGAACAAAAACGATTGGAACAATATTATCGAGATTTGCGTAAATATGAACTTGAAACCAATGCTCCTTTAAAAGAAAAATCGTATTATGAAAAATGGTATAAATTTTTAAAGATATTTTTTACTATTGAAATGTATGCTAGTTTAAAAACAGTAAAAATACATCAGGATTTAAGGGGAAATGAAGTTTCTAATCAAGCATTATTTGCAGTAACTCATGTAGGACGTTTTGATATAGAATCATCTATTATTACACGAGGTTGTTCTGCTGCCTTTTTATGGGGAGACCCTGGAAAATTATACAAAAGTCCTTTAAAATTTTTAATTGATAGATTAGGAGTCATATTTATGGATACTAATAGAGATTATGATGACTCTCAAATTGCATTACAAACAATGATTAAATATGCTAAAAATGGTCTTAATCTAAATATAAATCCTGAAGGAGCTTGGTGTATACTTGCAAATAAAGCAGTGATGCCTTTATATGATGGTACAGTTATTACTGCTATGGAAAGTGGTGTTCCAATAATACCAGTAGCAATTGCTTTTTATGGTCGTAGATGGTATGTAAGTTATGGTAAAGAAATAACAATTGAACCATTTACAGAAGTTGCAAAAAGATTAAATATTAAAGAACAAGATTTTGAGTTAGCAAAAAAACAATATATTAAAGAACAAACTTATAATTTAAGAGACCAAATGGCAACATTAAAATGGGAATTAATGCGAGAATATAGTGGCAAAAAAGAATTTGTAGGAAATAAAGAAGATGATTTAGTATATACTATTAAACGTTCTTCGCTAGATAATAATTCTTCTAATGAATTTGTACATAATATTATGAAAGATACAGATAATGGATATGGTATAGATGAAATAGAGGAAACACGATATAAAGATAAAAATAATCCTGAACCAAAAGATATAGAAAAAGATTTGGAACAATTTATAAATGAGCATCCTACTTTCTTTAAAGCAAGTAATGAGAGATTTATCAATTATGTTAATACATGTATTAACATCGATAATATTCTAAATAATTTAGAATATTATCGAAAAAAACAAGAAGAAATAGAAGAAGAAACTTTAGAAGTTCGTTTAGAAAAATATAAAAATTTAAAAAAATTATAAAAAGAAAGTGCTAAGCTTTCTTTTTGTGATATACTAAATAAAATAGGAGTGGTATTTATGAGTGGTATTTGGCTTTTAGTAGCTTCTTTAACAATTAGTCTTTTTTTAATAATTATATTTTTCACAAAAATGAATAATTGGAATCAAGAAACAAAATTATATACAATACTTCTTTTACTAAATTTTGTTTATTCTTTAAATGCAGTAATAGGGTATTATTTTGCCAAAAAAGTAGGATTAGTAGATATTATAGCTATTATACAAAAATTTCATTTATCGATAACATTTTTAATTTCTTATTGTTTTTTACACTATAATTCTATTCTTTTAAAAAAAGATAAGTTTAATTTAATTCATTATGTTTTTCTTTTTTTCGTAGCCATAATTATTCTATTAGTGGTTGTATCTCCTATTGTAGTAATAAATTATGATGATATTTTAGATGTTGGAGGGCAAGCTTATTATATAGCTATATTTGGAGTTATTATAAACTTTATTTTAATAATTATATCAACAATTATAATTGTCTTAAAGAAAATAGATATTAAGAAATTATTTCCTTTAATATTTTTAGTAGTACTTTTTGGTTTTAGTTTATTACTTCGAGTTTATTTTCCTGAGGTTATAACAGAAACATATTGTATATCATTTGTTTTACTTATAATGTATCATACTATTGAAAATCCCGATGTAAAAATGTTAAATGAAGTAACACTTGCCAAAGAACAAGCTGAACATGCTAATAAAGCAAAAACGGACTTTTTATCAAGTATGTCTCATGAAATAAGAACACCACTTAATGCGATTGTTGGTTTTAGTAGTTTGATTGAAAATGCTACTAATTTAGATGAAGCGAAAGATAATGCTAAGGATATAGTTGAAGCTTCAAATACTTTGCTAGAAATAGTAAATGGTATTTTAGATATATCAAAAATTGAAGCAGGTAAATTAGAATTGATTAATGCAGATTACGACTCTTATGAAGTGTTAGAAAGTGTAGCTAAACTAATATCAGTTAAAATGCAGGAAAAGGGATTAGACTTTCAAGTTAAAATTGCTCCTGATATTCCAAAATATTTATATGGAGATGTTACTAATATCAAAAAAGTGATTGTTAATCTATTATCTAATGCTTATAAGTATACTGATAATGGTACTGTAATATATGAAGTTAATTGTGTTTTAAATAAGAATATTTGTCGTTTAATGATTAATGTAGAAGATACAGGTCGCGGTATCAAAAAAGAGAAAATTGATAAGTTATTTACAAAGTTTGAACGTCTTGAAGAAGATAGAAATACAACAATTGAAGGAACAGGTTTAGGACTTGCAATTACAAAGCAATTAATAGAAATGATGGGTGGAAAGATTGTTGTTCATAGTGTTTATGGGAAAGGTTCTAAATTTACTATAGCAATTGACCAAAAAATTGGTTCTCCTATTTCTAAAAAGAATGAATTAAATAAAAATAAAGAATTAGAAGTAACAAATAAGAAAGTCTTAGTTGTTGATGATAATACGTTAAATTTAAAAGTAGCAGAGAAGTTATTGAAAGATTTTGATTTAGATGTAACTTTAGTAAGTAGTGGTTATGAGTGTTTAGATAAAATAAAAGATGGAGAGGAATATGACCTTATATTAATGGACGATATGATGCCTAAATTAAGTGCTACTGAGACTCTAGAAAGGTTAAAAACGATTAAAGGTTTTAAAATACCAGTTATTGCTCTAACTGCCAATGCTATTTCGGGAATGAAAGAAAAGTATTTACAAGCTGGTTTTAATGATTATTTAGCTAAGCCAATTGAGAGGGAAGAATTAAAAAGAGTTTTTCGAGAATTTATAAATGATGGAAAAGTAAAAGAAAGTATTGATTTTGGCGAATTACCTAAGGAAATCTATGAGATATCTTCGAAGAGTGAACTATTAGTGAAAGAAGAACAAGAAAAAGGAGCAATCTCTTATGATTTAGAATATTTAAAAGAAAATGACATTGATGTTTCGAAAAGTTTAGAGCTATTAAATGATGAAAAAACATATAGAGAAATGCTAAATGAGTTTTATAATAATATTGAAGAAAGAAAAACAAAGTTACAAGAATATTTAAAGGAAGATAATATGAAAGATTATGCAATTCTTGTTCATGCTTTAAAGAGTGATTCGAAATATTTAGGTTTTACTAAGCTAGCAGAAATAACTTATAAACACGAAATGCAAAGCAAAGAAAATAAAAAAGATTATATAGAAGATAATTTTGAGGAATTAATTAAGGAAGTAGATAATATTACTAATATAATCGAAAAGTATTTAAAACAAACTTATTGAAAAAATTTGATGTCAATTTTTTTTCATTACATTGAAAATAAATGCCCCAAATGGCAAAAAAATTCAATGAAAAAATTCTAGCAATAAACTAGAATTTTTTAACGGAACCAAATAAATGTAAATATTGCTACAATAATACAATAAATAGAGAAGTACCACAACTTACCATTTTTAACAATGTTTGATAACCACTTATATGAGAAGTATGTCACTACTGCTGCAACAAGCATTCCAACAGAATAAGGTAGAATTAAAGTGTTTAAAGTTCCTGCTTCCATTAAGTCTTTAACTCCTAATAACATTGCTGCAAGACTTACGGGAAAATATAACATAAACGTATATTTTAAAGAAGCATTTTTACTTAATTTACATAAAAGACAACCAACTAAAACAGTACCACTTCTTGAAATACCGGGAAGTAAGGCGACTACTTGTAATAAGCCAATAATAATTGCATCTTTATAAGTGATATCTTTACTTTCTTTTTTACCATTACTATTTCTTACTAAAAATAACATTAAAGCTGTAAATAAAAAGGATATAGCTATTTCTTTAACCGATATAAAAGATTCAATCGTATCTTTAAATAAAACTCCTGCAAGTCCAACAGGAATTGAACCAACGATAACTAGAAAACAATACTTAAAACTTTCTTGATATTTCTTTTTATTTTCATCTTTACTAAAAATAAATTTAAAAAATTCAAGTACTAATTTCTTTATATCACTAAAAAATATTAAGAAAATAGCTATAAATGAACCAAAATTAACAAAGATTTCAAAGTTTGTATCACTAAACATATTGGTATTAAATATTTCTTTAAATAAATAAACATGCCCACTTGAAGATATAGGAAGTGGCTCTGTTAAGCCTTGGATTATACCTAAAATAATATATTGTAATAGTTTCATCTTTATCACCTACTTAATTATATACTATTTTTTAAACATTATAAATAAAATATTATTATGATAAAAGTTATTTTATTTATTTTAGGTATTTTTTTATGTAGTTTTGGTCTTTTATTTGATTTATTATATTTAAATCTTTTAAGTATGGGGTATAGTTTTTCGGAATATGTTAAATTTATTATTAGTAGGTTTGAATGCAATGCATTATTTATTGGTATTATAATACTATTCTTTTTGTTAGGAGGAAAAAATATTTATGAAAAAATATTACGATTTAAGCGTAAGTTTTGAAGATACAATGTGTTACTTTTACGAATGGGAAGAAGATAATATTGAAGTAATTAGAACCATTCCTTTTATAAGAGTTAGTAAGAAAACTTTTAAGAATATCTTAACTAATAAAATAGTTCTTGAAAAAGTTGAATTAGATATTTTTAAGGATAATACAATTCTAATTAATGGTGAAAAAACAACAGCTATTCTTTTAACTGATACTACCAATGCATTTGTTTTAGAGTTTGATTCTAAAGGAAGAGAAATAAGTATTTCAACTCTTCTAGTTGAAGACGAGTTAGAAATAAACGAAATATCTTATAGTATGAAAAACTATGATATTAAGTATAGTGTTTTAGAACCAAGAGTTTTTAATAGTGTTAGTAAAAAAGATATTAAAGTAAAAAATTATTTACTTAAAGAGTTAGAAGAATTAAAAAACTCTAAAAACGAAAGTAAGTTATTTTATTTGTACTATGAATTGTTTCATAAGAAATGTAATGATTTTTTAGTTGCTTACAATGCTATTAAAGAGAGTATTAAAGAAATTAGAAAAGAGCATTATAATCTTTATGAGTTACTTACTTTAAAGTATAAAAAAAGCGAACTATCGAAATAGTCCAACTTTTCTATATACTTCTTTTATTTTTGCTTGAGCTAAAGCATTAACTTTTTCTCTTCCTTCATCTAAGATTTTATCAAGTTTTTCTGAATTAATTAATTCTTCGTATTTTTCTTTTATGGGAGCAAGACCCTCGATAATAGCATCAGCAACGTTGCTTTTAAAATCTTTATAATTATAGTCTTTAAAATATTCTTCGGCTTCTGAAATTGTTACTTCTTTAAAATAAGCATAGATTGTTAATAGATTAGAGATTCCTGGTTTGTTTTCAACATCATATTTTACAAAGTTATCGGAATCAGTAGTAGCAGAAGCAATCTTTTTTCTAATTATTTCTTCAGTATCTAAAAGGTAAATAATTCCTTTCGTATTTTGGGTTGATTTACTCATTTTTTTAGTTGGATTTTGTAAATCCATAATCTTAGCCGTTGTTTTTGGTATCATCGGCTCTGGCACTTTAAATGTTTCCCCATACTTGTTATTAAACCTAGTTGCAATATCTCTTGCTAATTCCACATGTTGTTTTTGATCAATTCCAACAGGAACATAATCGGTATCGTATAAAAGGATATCAGCAGCCATTAAAATAGGATAGGTAAAAAGTCCTACAGGAATATTTTTCATATTTTGGGATTTTTCTTTAAATTGTGTCATTCTAGATGCTTCGCCCATATAAGTATTACATTCTAAAACCCAAGCTAGATTAGCATGATAAAAGTTTTCTGATTGAATATAAATAGTGTTTTTATCAGGATTAATCCCGCAAGCAATATATAATGCAACATTTCTTTTTATTCTTTCATGTAATTCTTTAGGGTCTTGGGGAACAGTTATTGTATGCATATCAGGAACGAAGATAAAAGATTCATATTCATCTTGATACTGTACTGATTGACTTATTCCTCCCATTAAACTACCAATAGTTAATTCTCCACTTGGTTGTAAACCTGTTAACATTCTTTTCATATCTTTTACACCTCTTCTATTATTCTATCACAAAATATGTATAAATTCACACTTTATACACAATATATAGGTAAAAGGAGAACTACTAAATGAAAAAAATCTTAGTTTTAATTGTATCTTTTATCTTTCTAGGAGCTTGTGCAAAACCTCTAACAGCTAAAGAAGCAGTCGAAAATTATTTAGAAAAGTATCGAACTAGTTCTAAAGAGGTGCTTGATGCCCTTGATGATTATGTAGCAAGTGATAACGATTTAAGTGAAAATCAAAAAGAGGTATATAAAGAGGTTTTGAAGAAACAATATAAAAATATTAAATATAAAATTGTTAATGAAACGTATACTAATGATGAGGCTTTAATTACGACAGAGATTACAGTTTTTGACCTTTACAAAGCTCAAAAGGAAGCGGACGATTATTTAAAGGAACATCAAAGTGAATTTTATACAATTGATGGTGTTTATGATAAGAGCAAGTTTTTAGATTATAAGTTATCATTAATGAAAGATTACACCTACTTTACAGACTATACAATTGATTTTCATGTTGTTAAAAATGATAAGGATAAATGGGAAGTAAAAGATTTAACGAAAAGTGATTTAGAAAAACTTCATGGAATATATCAGTATGAGTCATAAGAATATTTAGTTAAGGCTAAATGTTTTTTATTGCAATAGTTTTTGTTTCAAAGTATAATAAGCTTGTTTATTGGAGGTTTGTTTTATATGAGTAAATTCCAAAAGAAATTAGATGATTTAGAAGAACAAAGGAAAAAGATTTCGAAAGAAATAATAGAACTTGTAGAAACAAGTGAAGATGTAAAAAAATATTTAGACTTAATTGAAGAAAGAAATGGATTGTATCATGAACAAATTTCTTTATATAAAGATGACCTAATAAAAAATTATAATTCTTGTAAACATATTTTAGTATATACTAGAATAAGAGAAAGATGTTGGAAGCCTACTTATAAAGATTGTGGTTGTATAAAATGTGGGTTAGATAGTAGAATTTTAAGTTGCAATAGAGAAACATTATTTTTAGACGAAAAAATAATGTATGATTATTTAAAGGAACATCCTTTTAAGGGAATTGAAACTGAAATCTCATGTGATTTATTTTTAGCAATGGCAATATACGCTAAAATTAAAGGAGCCCATCCTGATATTGATGATGAAACAGCAATTAAATATTTTGAAATATCATTAGAAAATATAAGAAATATTAGTGTAAATGAAGAGAGAAAGATAAGTAGAGCTAGGAGGTTATCGTTATCAAAAAACTTTAAAAGATGGAATGCATCTGATGTCCATCAGGGCTAAATATTTTTCTTTTTAATTAAAATAATTTTCTTTTTTTCCTTCTTTAATACCATATTCATTAATAAGCTCTTTAATTTGTTGTTTATATAAAATATATTTTGAAAAGCCTAATTTTTTAAGAAAATAATAATCTTTTATTATTGAGTCTGGAACATCATTCTCTATTTGCCAACCAAATTGGGGATAAATAATTAATCTTTGTATATCTCCAACAATGACTGAAATTTCATCTATATTTTTCAATTGATTTACTTTCTAAAATTTTTAAGTACTCATCAAATATTACATTAGGAGATGTAATTATTAAATCTTTATTTTTTAAAATGTTTTTAGCAGATGAATATGTTCTACGTTCATTAAATGGTCCATGAACAATAAGTATTTTATCGTGTTTAATATTGGTTTTATCTAATAACTTTAGAGCAAATCTAAAATTATCTCCAGTATTTGTTGATTTTGTTTCAATTAGAATATCTTCTTCTCTAATTCCATCACTGATAGCTATTTCTTTGAAAGTTTCGGCTTCTGATTTAAAAAAAATATCTTTGGTAATTTTTCCTAAACCACCTGTAAATAAAATTTTAGGTGCATATCCTTCTTTTAACAACTCTCCACATTTTATAGGAATATCTAGGTTGGAACAGCCACAACCAATTATCAAATCGCATTTTTTTAAATTTTGATTAAGTTTCATATAGTTCCAAATTTCTTCTAATACTTTTTCTATCTTCTTTTTATAACACGATATATTGCATTCATTTTTAATCACCTATAATAATTATACCAATAAATTTATTATTTAGGAAATTTACGAAAAAATGTTAACTAAGGGACTATGTTTCTTTTTTTTTGCTTTTTTCTATGTTATAATCCATAATATAGGAGAGTTGTAGAGTGGTAAGATGTATTGTTAGAAAATTTAGTTCTTTAAAAATCGTTCTGGTCGCCTTTGCATTTGGACTTCTTTTCTCATGCCTTTTAGGCTATATATCTTATGCTTGTATGCCAGAAAAAACTTTTACAGAAATTACTTCATTACCACCTAGAGAAGAAACAAATAATTATGATAATACTGTTATTTATAAAGGATTAACGGATATCTACGATTTTACTAGTCAAAGTGTTGGAATTGATGTTTCAACTTGGCAAGGAGTAATTGATTATGAAGAAGTGAAAAAACAAGGTGTCGAATTTGTGATGATAAGAGTAGGACTTCGTAATGCTGATAATAAAATAAATGAAGATGAATATTTTGAGAGAAATATAACTAGGGCCTTAGCAGCAGGACTTCATGTTGGTGTTTATTTTTATAGTACAGCAAGTAATGAAATTGAAGCTTTAGAAGAAGCTAAATGGGTAGTAGAAAGAATTAAAGATTATAAGATTACTTATCCTGTAGTTTATGATTTAGAAAACATTGGTTTATTTAATACAGCAGGTTTATCATTAGAGCAAGTAAATAAGCACGCTAAAATGTTTTTGGATTATGTTAAAAATAGCGGTTATGTCGGATGTTTATACTCTAATGGGTATGACTTGAGAAATAGATGGGATACTAATTATTTGAAAGATTATCTTGTTTGGTATGCCCATTATACAGATGAACCATCTTATGAAGGAAATTATGTTATGTGGCAATATAGCAATACTGGAAAAGTAAAAGGAATTTATGGTAATGTTGATTTAGATGTGGCATATTTTTCTTATATTGGCGATTAATTTGCTTTTTTTATGTCTTGACACAAATACAAATGTTCTATTATAATTATGCTATGGGGGAATTGAAATGAATAATTTAATAGTAAATGAAAAAATAGAAGATATGATTTTTGAAGTAAGAGGAAAGCAAGTGATTTTAGATGCTGATTTGGCCAAACTTTATATGTGTGCTAATGGAACAAAAACAATAAATCAAGCAGTAAAAAGGAATATTGAAAAATTTCCAAATGATTTTTATTTTCAATTAACTGAAGATGAAGTTAAAAACTTGAAGTCCCAAATTGGGACTTCAAGTTGGAATACATATGGAGGAAATCGTAAGTTACCTTTTGTTTTCACTGAGCAAGGAACTGCGATGTTAGCTTCGGTTCTTCACACAAAAATAGCCACAAAATAAGCATTAGTATAATGAGAACTTTTGTGGCAATGAGAAAATATATTTCAACTAATCTAATAGAACAAAGATATATTAATGATTTGGTTTTTAAAGATAATAAAAGAATTGATTTATTAGAAGAAATGTTTTCTAACTTTAAAGAAAATAATAATGAAATATACTATGAAGGACAAATATATGATGCTTATTCTAAATTAGTCGATATTATGAATAAAGCAAAAAAAGAAGTAATAATTATAGATGGCTATGCCGATAAATCTGTATTAGATATGGTCTCAAAAATAAAAGTTAAAGTGTTATTAATATGTAGAGAAAAGAGTTTGTTAAAGGAAATAGATTTAAGAAAATATAATTCTCAATATGATAATTTACGAGTTATTTATAGCAATAGTTATCATGACAGATATATTGTTTTGGATAGAAAAATTTTGTATCATTGTGGAGCTTCTTTAAATCATGCAGGAACTAAAACTTTTTCTGTAAATAAAATAGAGGATGATGTTATTATAGATACCTTTTTAGAAAAGTTAAAAAAATTTGATGAAAAACTTTTAGAAACTTGCCCAATTAATTGAATAACTAATTATTTTATGTTATTCTTTTTTTAGGTGAGTTTATGTATAGTTTAGAAAGTTATAAAGACAATTTTAGAGGTAAAAATAGAAATGAATTAGTTATAGAAAGAAATAGATTAATCAAAGATATTAATGATTATGAAAATAAAGTAGTTAGATACGATGTTGATATAACTAATCCAGATTTTTATATTATGAATAATGAATGTTTGATTTTTATTTTAGAACAATTACTTTATCAGTATAAAGATAATAATAAAAAAGATAATTGGTTAAATAAGATGTTAAATAAAATAGATAATAAAATTACTGAACTAGAAGAAAAAGAACAAAATAAAGAGGAATAAAAAGAAGGAGGAAAAATATGTATAATTTTGATTTACTTGATGGAGAGGAAGTAATTGAAATCTTTGACAATATGTGGATATCTCAAGGAAATAAAGAAAAAAATACAACGATAGCTTTAACTAACAAAAGATTACTTTTTATGGATTATGATAAATATGACTCTAGAGAAACACTTAGAATTGGAAGAGGCATAGATTACATGCGAACTAAAGAAGTATATTATAAGATAAATATTGCTGATATAAATTCTTTAATTAAAGAAGATACTTATATTATTCATTTAAATGACAAGACATCTTTTGAATTTGATGATGATAAACTTTATAAATTATTACAAGAACTTGTTGGTTAATTAAAAAGGACTAAAAGAGTCTTTTTTTTCATACAATTTTATAGGTGAAATAGTATGAAGAAATTGATTCTAGCAGTAATAGTAGTCCTTTTAATATTTCCTTTAAAAGTAAGTGCTTTAGGAGCAGAATGTGCCATCGTAATGGACCAAGATAGTAAAAGAGTATTGTTTGAAAAAAATATGGATAAAGAAAAATTAATTGCTAGTACAACAAAGATAATGACAGCAGTAATTGCTTTAGAATATGGGGACTTAGATACTTTAGTGGAAGTTGGAGACGAAGTTTTAAAAGCTTATGGCAGTGCAATCTATATTGAAGTAGGAGAAGAATTAACCTTAAAAGATTTGTTATATGGTTTAATGCTTCGAAGTGGTAATGATGCTGCTATTGAAATAGCTTATGCTGTAGCAGGTAATATGGAAAGTTTTGTCCATTTAATGAATGAAAAAGCAAAAGACCTTGGTATGAAAAACACAATTTTTTATAACAATCATGGGTTGGAAGAAAACAGTGGTGTAGGTAATACTTCAACTGTTTATGATATGGCTTTATTAATGAGTTATGCAAATACTATTGAAGAGTTTAAGGAAATTACCAGTACAAAAGAATACACAGTTAGAAGTAATTACAAAACTTATATATGGCCCAATAAAAATAAGTTACTCAAAATCTATAAGTATGCGACTGGTGGGAAAACTGGTTATACAGAAAAAGCTAAAAGAACTTTAGTAACAAGTGCTACAAAAGATGATAAAAATTTAATCGTTGTAACTTTTAATGATGGTAACGACTTTAATGACCATATGAATTTATATGAAGATTATTTTAATGCTTATGAGTCAGTAGAGGTTATAAATAAAGATACATATGAAATCAATGATGAATATTATAATGGCAATTTATTTGTTAATAAGTCTTTTCGAGTGTTAGCTAAAGAGGAAGAAAAAGATGCAATTAGTACTAATGTTGTTTTAAATAAAGTAAAAGATTATGTCGATGGGGAATGTGTAGGTTATGTGGAAGTTAAAATAGGTGATGAAGTAGTCGAAAAATTAAGTGTTTATGTTAGAAAGAATGAAGAAAAAGGAGAAAAACAAGGTTTCTTTAAAAGACTTATTTCTTTTCTTCAATTTTGGAAATAATGATTAACTATATTTGGTATTTTTTAATTTTAATTGGCATAACCTACAGTTTTTTTACTGGCAATAGTGCTTTGATTAATAATAAAATTATTGAAGCAAGTAGTGAAGGTATTAGATTAGTAATAGATATGTTACCTATTTTAGTTCTTTGGATGGGAATTATGAATATATGTGAAAAGAGTGGTCTTTTAACTAAGTTTGCAAGACTTTTAAAGCCTTTATTAAAAAAGCTTTTTCCAAGTGTTAAAAATGATGATGCTTTAGGATACATCGCTTCAAATATTGCAGCTAATGCGATTGGACTAGGTAGTGCTGCAACTCCTTTTGGGCTTAAAGCTATGCAAGAATTACAAAAAGAAAATGAGAAAAAAGATACGGCTAGTGATGCGATGATTACGTTTTTAGTCTTAAATACAAGTGGTGTAACAATTATTCCTACAACCGTAATAGCTTTAAGACAAGCATCGAATAGTATTAATCCGACTTCTACTATTATAACAGGTCTTATAGCAACGTTTATCGCAAGTTTCTGTGGTCTTATGTTGGACTATTTTTTTAGAAGGAGGAAAAAATGAGTTCGTTTATAATTCCTTTAATTATTGTTTTTATTATTGGCTATGGTTTATTTAAAAAAGTAAATATTTATGAAACTTTTTTAGAAGGAGCTAAAGATGGATTAGTTACTACTTTTAATATTACGGCTTCCGTTGTTGCGATGATGTTTGCTGTGCAAATATTTTTGAGCAGTGGCTTTATAGAAGGTGTTTTAGGTAAATTTAGTGCTTTTTTTGAACTTATTCATCTTCCTATTGAGATACTTCCTATGGCATTACTACGTCCAATTTCAGGGACAGCTAGTTTAGCCATTATGAATAATATTTTTTTGACACATGGACCAGATAGTTTTTTAGGACTACTTGCTAGTACTATTCAAGGTTGTACTGATACAACTATTTATGTTTTAGCCCTTTATTTTGGAAGTGTTCATATTACAAAAAGTCGTCATGCCCTTGTATGTGGTTTATTTGCCGATTTAACAGGAATAATTGCTAGTATTATCATTGTCAAAGTTATGTTTGGTTTTTAAAGCACAAATTAGTGCTTTTTAAAATGGTTATATTAAAGAAAGTGTGATATACTATGTTCACCAAGGGAGATTTGTTATGACATTTTCTTATGTTGACTTAAACTTAATTAGTGATGAAGAGTATAAACATTTATTAAGTATTAATAGATGGATTATTAAAGATGAATTAACCCAAGTTTATGTAGTAAAAGATAATAATGATATTAAAAGTGTTTTTTGTCTAAACCAGAATGGTTATTATTATACTAAAGCAAAACTATGTTATGGAACAAAAGAAAAAGATAGGAATAAAGGTTACTGCTCTTTTGGAATGTACATGATGTTAGAAGTTATTAAAACAAATCCTAGTCTTCAAGAAGTGTTAATTGTATCAATTAATAAAATAACAGATATTTTATGTCAAAAACTAGAAATACCTACTATTTGTGATAATATATTATATTTAGTTAAGAATCCTAACTTTAATTCTAAATATAAAGAATTAGATTTATTAGTAAAAAAAGGTACTTCTTTAGAAGAATTAGAAGAGTTTTGTAGTGTCGATGAAGTTATGGCACAAATATTAAATATTTGGTTAGATAAAAGAAATAAAGGTTTAAAATTAAAATATAAGTAAGTGGTGATAAAATGGAAAGATTACAAAAAGTTATAGCAAATAGTGGTTATACTTCAAGAAGAAAAGCAGAAGAATTAATTAAAAATGGGCAAGTCTATGTTAATGGAGAGTTAGTTAAAGAGTTAGGAACAAAAGTAAATCCTAGTGATGAAATAACAGTTGAAGGAGTAACTTTAAACAAAGTTGTTAATAAAGAATACTATCTTTTAAATAAGCCTCGTGGATATATATGTAGTTTAGATGATGAAAAGAATAGAAAAATAGTTACCGAATTAATTAATACGAAAGAAAGAATTTATCCCGTTGGAAGACTTGATTATGATACAACAGGCCTTTTAATCCTTACTAATGATGGAGAGTTAGCCAATATTTTAATGCATCCATCAAATGATATAATTAAGACATATATTGCCAAGTTAGAAGGCATTTTAACAATGGAAGAATATTTTAAATTAAAAGAAGGCATTGTAATTGATGGAGTTAAATGTGTTCCAAAAAGGGTTAAAATAAAGAAAAAAGATAATGTGAGTAATACTTGTATGGTTGAGATAAGTATTGTTGAAGGAAGAAATCACATTGTTAAAAAGTTATTTTCCAAAGTAAATCATGCGGTCATAAAATTAAAAAGAGAAAGTTATGCTTTTTTAAATGTTAAAGATTTAAAATCGAAAGAATATCGTGAATTAACACGTGAAGAAATAAGTAAGTTATATGCTTTAAAAAAATAATGTGAAGAGTTAAATATCTTCACATTCTTCGTTATGACACTTGCAATTTCCACATTTTGCTTCGTGGTTACAATTACAATCATCGCCACAATTGCAGTCAACTTCTATTTCATTATTAGAAGTTTCTGTATTAGCAGTATTTTCGCTAGTTGTGTTGTTATCTTCTTCAGCAGTTTCTATAATACTAATTGCTGCCACAGGACATGCTTCAATTGCTTGTTTTAAAACCTCACTATCTAAGTTTTCTTGTGATATTACTGTTGATATTCCCTTACTTGAAAAATCAAAGTGTTCTTCATCTATTTGCATACAAGCACCACAAGAGATACAAGTATCTTCAGATACAACTAATTTCTTCATTTAATCACCTTCCATTAGTATTATTATATAATAGAACTTTTATAAAATGCAATTAAAAAAGACTATAACTATTCAGTTAAATATGGTATTATATATGTGAATAGGAGTTGGAAGAATATGAAAACAAGAATGGAGAAATATTATACTGAACAAATTCCTACAGTAGGTAGTACAAGAGCTAGTAAGAATAAAGAATTATATAAGGAAGTAAATACAACTGAATTAAAAGACTTTAACTTAAATTCAAATGTGTCTGTTTTAGATGATAATTCTTCCAGTATCGACTTAGAAAAAGTAAAAGATTTACTTGATGAGAAATATCAAAAAGAACCTAAAAGAGAACTTAATATAAAAAAAGTTGAACCTCTTCCTATTGAAAAAATGGATTTAGATGAAACAAGAGAATATGATATTAATGCTATTTTAGAACAAGCTAAAGAAACAAAAGAAGTAGATTACGAAGTAGACAGATTAAAGAAAGTCAGAAATACACAATACGATATTTTAAATAATTTAGACTTAGAAAAAACTGTTGAAGATGAAGAAGATTTTACAAAAGAACAAGCTAAATTAATGGATTTAATTAATACAATTACTTCTAAAGAAATGGCAACAGAAGTAAATAAAAAATTAAATGAAGAAAAAACTCCCGTAGCAAAAATAGAGAAAGAAGAACCTGTCGTAGATACTACTATTAGTAGTGTAGCTACAAAAGAGTTTACTCCTCCTATAAAAAATGAAGAAACAATAACTAAAGAATTTAAGAGTGATGATACTTTTGATAACTTACTAGCAACAACAAATATAAATCCTCTTGACTTATTTTCCGATTTAAAAGGAGATAATGAAGAGACTGCTGTCATAGGGGCGAAACAAGAAGTAAAGAAAGAAGAAATAAAAAAAGAAGAGCCAAATAAATCAATATCTAAGATTGAAAAGAATATGGAAAATACGAAAGAAAGACTATTTAATACAATGACAATGGAAAATACTTTATCTAATTCAAGTCAATTCTCTCAAAGTGATTTTGATGATTTTAATGATTTAAAAGATGACATGAAAGCTGCTAAATTAGTTATAAAGATTTTAATTGTTTTAGTTATAATCGCCTTTATAGTTGGATGTATTTTCCTAGCCAATAACATCTTTAATTTAGGACTGTTATAAATTTTATTTGGGGAGTTTGGTTATGGGGTTTGAAAAGTTTAAGTTAGAACTAAATCGAAGTTATGATTGGTTTATTTATGTTATGTATTATCATAAATGGAAAGGCTATCGGGCAAGTTTTAAGGCAAAAAGAGAAATGATTTCTAGTCATTTAAAAGGTATATATGATTTATGTGTTGATAATTGGAATTTTGTTTTAGAGTTATCTAGGGAAGATTTGGCGATGGTATTAACTTGCTTTAAGCTTATTAAAACCGAAAAATTATTTGATATTTCGGAAGAGAATATCGAAAAATTTCAAAAATTAGAAATTAAATATAAAGAATAAAACTCAATTTAGGAATGCTATAGTTCTTTTTTTATTCAAAAAGTATAGTATTTTATAAGTAATTTTTTATAAATTCTTAAATGTCGTTATAACCTTTATTTATAAGTGTCTACGACATTTTTATTTTTGGAAGATATTCACATATATTGTTATAATTTCTTATATTTTTGCTTTCAAAAGTAGTAAATTGGTAGTAAAAGTCGGAAATTTTTAAGGTATTAATTTAAATATTAAAAAATACTATGCAATGTTCATAGTATTGGTATATATCTTTATAAGCGAGACTAGTGGCTACGCCATAATAAGGGTAACACTATACCTTATTATGTAGCATGAAGCATGAAGCATAATAATTCTTTTAGACATTGCAAACAAAAATTTATAGCTAATTTAAATTTGTCATATAGACTATTACCAATTATCTAGATATTTTCATATGAATATCTTCTTCAGTTTTGCCCATTCCATCTTTTATAAAGCCAACCTTTTCATAACAATGAATTGCTCTTGGATTGGTTGCATAAACATTTAATTCCATTCCATCTAAGTTTAATTCTTCATAAGCATATTTAATCAAAGCCTTAATAGCTTCAGTACCAAAATGCCTATCTTGTTTTAAGGCTGTAATAGAAACACCTAATTCTCCGATATTGTTTTTAATTTCCATTATCTCTATATTTCCAATATATTCGCCAGTGGTTTTTTCTATCATAGAATAACACAAAGCATTTTCTTCTAGTTTAGAATTTAACCAATTCAATTCTTGCTCATAAGTATAAGTGCGAACTTTATGACTAATCTTATTAGCTACATTAGGGTCGTTCACCATAATTAAATAATCATTAACTAATTTTTCACTTAATTTTACACAATAATTTAGGATTTGTTACGAAGTTTCAAAGACTAAATTATAGTGG
>CAOJRP010000016.1 GCA_948442015.1 uncultured Erysipelotrichaceae bacterium | reverse complement strand
AATATTCTATTTGGTTGCTATAACCCATATGTCTTGTTCTTTCTACATATTTTTCATTTGTATATTGGGCTGCTACTGTATTTAATGCTCCTACATAATTCATATACCCTACTTTACCATATAGAAAAACTGGTTCACTTGACACATATTCTGATACTACTTCTATTGTTCCATCTTCATTCTTCTTTATTACTCGCCATATATTTAGCTCACTTGGATTGATCGTATTTTGTATACATGTATTACTTGTCCCATCACATCCTGATAATTCATTTGCTAATGTATAGCTTGTACTTGTTGGGGTCATTCTTATGTAATCTCCTACTTCAACTAATGATATTGGTTTTGGTGTTGGATAGCAATATTGTCCTTCTGGACATTTCCCTAATTTACTATATAATTCATCTAATGAATCTTTGACATTTGTTTTACTAGTCTTATCACTACTATATGTTATATCCTTACTATTAAATATTGTTGTTGCTCCTACTGTTGTACTTATTCCTATTATAAATGCTATTACTATTGGCATTATTTTTTTTATCTTTTTCATTACTACTCTCCTTACTTTCTATTTAATTCATTTAAGATTTGCTTAACATTTGTTACTCTTCTTAAGCATTGTTAAATATTTCTTCTATAATTTTTTGTATTATACGTAACTTTTTTGTTTAAACAAAATTAATATTACTTAAATATTTCTTTTATCATTACTAGTTTTTTCTTTTTTCCTATTAAATCTTTGCATTAATTACTCCAATTACTCCTTTACTTTTGAATATAAAAATTATTTAAAAATGAGTTTGGGACGATTATAATACATACTTTAGGGACAATTTGTCCTAAAATAAATATGAAGGGTGGTTCTATGCAAGAAGAACAACTTCAAAAATTATTAGATAAGAATTATATGCCTATCATTTATAGAAACATTAAAAAGTTCAGAAAAGAAAGTGGCATTCCACTTATTCAAGTTGCTGAAAAACTAAATGTATCCTATGATTATTTAAGAAGAGTAGAATCCGAAAATGACTTGGTTAAAACTTGTTCTTTAAAATTATTAATCAAATTTAGTATTCTTTTTAATAGACCTTTAGATGATTTTTTAAAGGAATAGTTCTTATTTATAAACTTAAACTGGCGGGTTTAAGTTTTTTTATTCTATTCTACTTAAATCATGTGAAGTATTCGTCCCTTACCATCACAATATCAATATATCACAAACAAAACAAAGATACAAGAATTATTTTATATTTTTTTCACTTTTCTTTGTAATACATTTCATATTTATATATTAACATATACTCTATTATTTTTGTATCGACAGCTTGTCGAAGTACTTTTCCCCTAAATTATGAAAAAATACTTTTAGATAGTGAAGTTGATTATATGGAAAAGAAGTACAAAGATTTCTCTAAAAATCATAATGATATTTACTATATAGTGGGTAAAAATATCAAAAAATATCGCATTAAAAAAAACATAACTCAAGCCGAGCTAGCTGACTTATGTTTTCTTAGTGTTGGTTATATAAGCGATTTAGAAAGTGATACTTTTAGAACGATTTCTCTAAATACCTTATCTTTAATAGCTGAAAAGTTAGATATTCATATATCACTATTATTACAAGATCTTGATGATGAATAAATCTATTTATCTAAACTATCTTCATTTAATAGAAAGTAATAGATACCCATTGTTATTATTCCATTATCATCCATTCTTGGTTTACTAATATCACCGACAATTATTATTTTCTTAAAAGAGTCTTTTATGTTGATTAATGACTTTCTTTCTTGTATCTCTTTATCTAAGCTATTCATTTCATAACTTACTTGAATATATATTTTTTTACTACCTAAATTACAAACAAAATCTACTTCATATTGTGGTTTATTACGAACACCATTTTTATTTGTTTCATTTACTTCAACTATACCAACATCAACATTATATCCTCTTCTTAGTAATTCATTATAGATAATATTTTCCATAATATGACCTTTATCTATCTGTCTAAAATTTAATCTGGCATTCCTTAATCCTAAATCTTCAAAATAATATTTATAAGGAGAATTAATGTGTTTTTTTCCTTTAATATCATACCTTTCAGCTTTATTAATCAAGAAAGCATCTTCAAAGCAATCTAAATATTTACTTATTGTTTTATCTGTTAAATTAATATTTTTTTTACTTTTAAAAGTATTTTGCAAATTATAGGGATTAGTTAGGGAACCTATTTGTGATGAAACTATATTTAATAATTCATTTAATTCATCAATATTAGTTATTTTATTTCTTTCTAAAATATCTCTTATATATGTTTCTTCAAATAATAATTTCAGATATTTAGAACGTTCATTATCATTTTCAAATGATAATGTATAAGGAAGCCCGCCATAGATACTATATTGTTCATATCCTTCATATTGATCTCCTTCAAATACACTCATATATTCAATAAAACTTAAAGGATAAACGTGTATTTCATCTCCTCTTCCTCTAAACTCAGTTATTATATCTTTTGATAATAATTTAGCATTAGAACCAGTTACATAAACATCTATATTATCTTCATAAAGAAAAGTATTTAAAACAGGTACAAAATCGTCCATTTTTTGTATCTCATCTACTAATAAATAATATTTTTTCTTATCTTTAATTAATGATTTAACATATTCTAAAAATTTATTTCCATCTAATAAAGGTTCATTTTCTTTAATATCTAAAGGAATATATATAATATGATCTCTATCATTATTTTTTAACAAATATTTATAAAATATTTTTTTTAGCAAATAAGACTTACCACATCTTCTTATACCAGTTATAACTTTAATTTGACCATTACCATCTTTTTTTATCAATTGATTCAAGTAGAAATCTCTTTTTATCTCTTTCATTAAGAAACACCTCTACTAAAATTATATTATAGATATTTAATAATGTAAATAGTTCTATTCCGAATTTTTTCGCAAATGCGAAAATTCTCGGAATAAATATTTATTTGTCTAATAGCATATTTTTTGTATTGCTTTTAAATTTTCATCAAAAAAGAAACATCCATTATTAATATACTTCTTCTTTTGGTTTATCTTTAATATAAGTTTTTGTTATTAATAACACAATACCTAGCACTATAGATATAATTGCTGCTATCTTAAATGGTGAACTAATAACATTACCTAAAGCTTTAATTTCTTCTTCTGTTTCCAACATCACTTTTAAACCTACTGCTATTAAAAAGACAAAGACACCACTAATAATAGATACTATACCTAGAGAAGTAAAAACAGGCTTAATACTCATATTAATTATAAATATTAAAATTAAACAAACTATACTAATACCTAAGGCTACTAAATAATAGTTCCCATAAACAAAATCAAAGATAACCCTTACATCATTATCAGCAGTAATTTCTGTTTTCGATTCTTCCATTTCTTTGTCAAAAGTATCAAATACTTCATTAATAATATTATCATTTAAAGTAGCGTCGTTATCTTTTTCATATTTTTCCAAAGATTGAGATAATATTTCTTTTAGCTTTTCTGAACTAGGTTGTTTGTTATTTTCACTAAAAGCATAAACAAAATACTCAGCTACGTAATCTGTAAAAGCATTCTTAAATTCATTTTTATCAACATACTCGCCTAATTCTTTAGTATCTTCATTGGAATTAAAAATATCATCTACTAGAGAATCTATTTCAATATCTTTAAAACCAACTTCTAAAATTTTAATAAAACCGTTTTTAGAAAAAACATTTCTTAAGGAAAAAAGTGCTGTAAATGAAAGAATACTAAAAAACATAACTATCGAAATTACAACTGTTCCAAATTTTTTCATCGTTTACTCCTTTCTTATGCTATTATTATAATATAAAAGAAGGTAAATAGATATGGAAAAAATAAATTTGTTACAAAAATATATCGATGAATGTGAAAATATTGTTTTTTTTGGTGGAGCTGGTGTTAGTACTGAAAGTGGGATTAAAGATTTTCGAAGTGTGGATGGTCTTTATAATATGAAATATGACTACCCTCCCGAAGAAATATTAAGCCATACATTTTTTATTAATAACACTTTAGAATTTTATCAGTTTTATAAAGATAAGTTAAATTGTTTAGATACTTTACCTAACATAACTCATAAATATTTAACAAAATTAGAGGAAAGTGGCAAATTAAAAGGAATAATTACCCAAAACATTGATGGATTACATACTAAAGCTAACTCTAAAAATGTTTATGAGTTGCATGGAAGTATTTATCGTAATTATTGTATGAATTGCCATAAATCTTATGACGCTAAAGATGTATTTGAAAGTAAAGAGATTCCTAAGTGTAGTTGTGGAGGAGTTATTAAACCTGATGTTGTTTTATATGAAGAACCTCTAAATGAAAAAGTTATAACTAAAAGTATCGATTTAATAAGTAAGGCTGATCTTCTAATAATTGGTGGTACTAGTTTAACTGTTTATCCTGCAGCGTCTTTTATCAATTACTTTAGAGGTAAATACTTAGTTATTATTAATCGTGATACAACTACTTTGAATAATATAGCTAATTTAGTTATTAATGACTCTTTAGGAAATGTTTTTTCTAAGTTAAAATAAAAGAACTCTCTATTTAAAAAATTCTTTTGCTCCTACTTTTTGATCAGGAAAGGACTCATAAATTGTTGGATAGTAATTTACTACATTACCTTCTAGAGGAACATAACCTTGATAAGTTACTGGTACATTTTTATATTTTTCTAAATCAACATTATCAAAACTTATTTCTTTGCCATGGAAGTAAAACTTTACTTCTTTTTCTTTTAAGAAATCTTCTGTTAATTCACTTATGTTAGTAACTTCTACATCGTTTTTAAATAGTATATATAGTTCTTCGCTTGCTTCATTATGAAAATCGTTTAAAACATCTATTACTTGCGTATTTGATACTGTATAAGCATGCCAAAAATCAAAAGTTTGATAATCTGTATATGGTAATTTGTTTTCAATTAAATTACTATTAAAATAATAACGATTATTAATTGTTACATTATTAAGTAAACAATCTATAAATGGATTAGTTCTCATATCTTCTCCATACATGTTTGTGTACATTTGCGATAATAAATTTGTAATATTTAAATCATTTTCTTTATCTAATTCATTTGGAATTTCTTTTAATAAGTTAATTAACTTATCAGCCTTTTCTTCACTTAAATTAGCTCTTATAACATTTACTAAATCAGTATCATCCGCACTAAAATTTAACTTCCATATTGGAAGAGGTCCAACTATCTCCATTAATATTTTTGTATTTTTAATAGGATATAAATAAACGTCGTTTCTACATTCTTCATCATATTCAAAAGATATTATTTCTGCTGATGCATCCACTATATAGCGATATTCATAAGAAGCTTGTAAAAGGTGTATATATTCATGTGCCTTTCTATCATGATAGTCTTTACTTTCTTTATCATAATTTAATAAGCTATTAGGTCTAGTTAAATCTACATCACATGTATTTACAAAAATACTATTAAATTCTAGAGGATTATAATAAGCATTTGTAATGGCCCCTTCTTCACTAGGTCTTTCATAAAAATATTTTGTATGCAAGCCATTAAACTTTAAAGGTATTAAAACTTTCATATTAGTATTTTCGTAATAAGGAAGCACATCTTGTAACAATTTTTCGTTATTATAAATTTCTTTTTCTTCTTTTGTTAATTTATCATTTTCTTGAATATAATTTTCTATGGTAGAAACTGTTAAAGGTTCTAAAGGAATTGTATCAATAATTTCTTTTTTTAAAACAAATTCTTTTTTTAAAGAAAAATCATTTTCTACAGTTATGGTCAAATCATATAGGATTTCATCATCTGCCTCTTTCATATTTGAAGAAGATTTAAAATTACTTCCTAATCCTAAGTCAAGAATTGATCCAAAAATCATCAAATTAATTATGAAAACAACACTTTTTAATCGTATTTTTTTTACTTGTTCTTTTCTATTATTACCTTTATAAAGTAGGGCATCTTCCCCATTATGTATCCAAGTAGCGTAAGTATCTTCCTTACCATCTTTAAAATAATGTTTTAAACCTGAATTATTATCTAGGTATACGTCATATTCATTATCTTTCCCTAAGTATTCTTTATTATCACTTAGTTTAAGCAAGTTAATTGTATTAACTTCTTCTTCTGTTAGTGGAAATACATTTCCACTCAAGGCAGTAAAGCCTTCTAGCTTATTACCATTTAACTTTATAAAACTTTCTTTCTTACCTTGTTTTATAATAATATCAAACATATAGAACACCTCTATTTTATTTCATTATACTACATATTTACATTTTAAAGAAATTTATTGTGTCAAATATTGTCTAGTAAATGGTAATAAAATCAAATATATGATATTCTTTTACTATAGTAAGGAATGATCATTATGGAAGAAAAGAAAAAAGCAATCAAAAGTGAAGAAGTTAAAATTAGACCTTTGCCTACAAAAGAGGAGCTACAATTAGAAGACTATATAAATTCTTTATCTAGTACAACAGAAGAAACTTATAAAGAAGAATTAACCGATCAAGTTGAGGCTGGTATTGAACAAAATTTGTATGAAGAGGATGAAGAAAGATTTAAAAATCATCTATAATTTTACATAAAAGATAATTAGTGCTATACTAACATTCAGGAAGTGACTATATGAAAAAGTTCATTATGACTCATAAATTAGTACTATTTCTTAGCTTAATAGTTATAGTTTTAATTGTTTTACTTTACATATCAAGTAAACATAAAGTCAATACAATGCCAAGTAATGCTGATTTATTAGTAGGTATAGAAAAAACGTTTAAAAACGTTGATAATTTGAAGTGTGAATTTGATAGTAAAGTACATTATAATGAAGATGTTTACAAATATACTTGTCATTTTAGTTATGAAATTCAAAAAAATGAAGAAGTAATAAGTAATCCTGACTATGAACGATGTACAATTTGTATGATTCACGATGAAAAATGGGATTGCAGTATAAGTACAAGTAAATGCTTTAAATAACACCTATATTGGTGTTATTATTTTGTTATAGATGAAGTCTTTCCTATTCTTTGGCTTGGAAATGTCTCGTAAATAGTTGGATAGTAAATATTTCTTATTTCAGTTTTTACTTCAGGGTTTATTCCTCCTACAAAGTTAAAAGGAATTTCTTCATATTTAGATAAATCAAAATTATCTTTCGTAAATTCTTCTCCATGATAATAAAATTTTATTTCATTTTTTAAAAACACATCTTCTTCAATAGCTCTTAAATCATTACATTGAAGCTGATTTTTGGAAAGCATAAATACCATACCAACATCTTTATTATATATATAATCTTTTATATCAATTTCGGGATTTAAATAATAATTAGAAGAAAAAACATAAACATACCAAAAAGTATAATTTGCGGGTAAAGTAGTTACTTCTATTATTCTATAAGGTGAGGTTTTTTCTATTAAATCACTATTAAAATAATAACGCCTATTCATTTTTCCATTACCGAGTAAACAATCTATAAAAGGATTGTTTCTCATATCTTCTCCATACATATTTTGATACATTTGCGATAATAAATCGGTAATATCTGTATCTAATCCTTCTATTTGGTTTTTTCCTGGTTTTTCTTTTAATAAACTAATTAATTTATCAGCTTGTTCTTCTTCTAAATTTTCTCTTATAACATTAACTAAATCAGTATCATCTCCACTAAAGTTTAGCTTCCATACTGGTTCTGGTCCCACAATTTCCATTAATATTTTTGTATTGTTAACAGGTTCTAAGTAAGATTTATTTACACATTTTTTATCGTACTCACAAGATATTATCTCTGCACATGCCTCTTTTATATATTGGTATTCATGAACAGCTTGTAAAAGATGAACATATTCATGGGCTTTATCATCATATCTATCTTCAGTACCAAAATAGGTGTTAATATATAATCGATTAGGTGTAAGAGCATTATAATATGCTGACCTTACACTTTCATATCCGTTAGTGTCCTTTTCTTCATCTTCTTGTTTTGGTTCTTCATAACAATATTCTATCTGCAAGTCCTCAAATTTTAATGGTATTAATAAATTCATATTAGTATCCTCATAATATGGAAGTATATCTTGCAATAGCTTTTCATTATAAAACATTTCTTTTTCTTCTTCTGTTAAATTCTCATTTTCTTTTATATAATTTTCTATCTGTTCTAAAGTTACATCATTTGCATAATCATAATATTTTTTTGATATTTCAGTCAAATCTTCGATATTAGAATCGTAATAATAATTACTTAGTGCTGTTCTAATTTCTTGAGTTTTTAAATCGTGAACTTCAAAAGCAAAATTAGATGCAGCAACAGCTAACATTGCCATTTGAGAAATTAAAATGATTTTGTCTTTTAATGTTAGTTTCTTTATTTTATCTATAACTTTATTTATTTTATTTCCACTATAAAGTAAAGCATCTTCACCATTATGTTCCCAAGTAGCTTTAATATCTTCCTTACCATCTTTAAAATAATGTTTTAAACCTGAATTGTTATCTAAATAAACATCGTATTCATTATCTTTACCTAAATACTTTCTATTATCACTTAATTTAAGCAAGTTAATACTATTAACTTCTTCTATTGTTAATGGAGTTATAACTCCATTTTGAGCATTAAATCCCTCTAGCTTATTACCATTTAACTTTATATAACTTTCTTTTTTTCCATCCTTTATGATAATGTCAAACACGAAAATCACCTCACAGATTATATACACCATTATAACATATGTTTACATTTTTAAGAAAGTAAGTGTGTCAATAAAAGTAAACTAAGTAAGAGGTGTTATTTCTTCTTTAATAATCGAATACAAATAAAGATTTATTGGCTTATTTGTAAGAGTACTTATATAAGCCTTATAACCATTTAATTGTTCTATGTACCCCTCATCTAAAACATTACTAAGTTTATAATCAATAATGTCAATATGGCTATCATATTCTATCATCAAATCAATAATTCCATGATACTCCTCTTCATTAGCAAGATACATAAATTCATATTCTTTATATATATTAGCTTGCTTTATATTACTTAAAAGAGGAAAACTTAAAAACTTAGTTATCTTATTCTTAATAAAATTATCATCTATTAAACTAAAATTTGGTTCCTTAAAATCAATAAGTTCTAAAGCCTCATGCATTTTTAAGCCAAAATTCATGTTATTTTTAATTTCTTTAGTTATTACTTCATTACTCTTCTTCGAGAAACTTTGACTAGTAATTTTAGAATTTATGATACTTAACTCTTGAACTTCTAACTTTGTATTATCTGCACCTTTAAAAATATTTTCTTTATGATATAAATAATCTCTAGTTATATTTAACTTTTCTATATCAATATGCCTTATATAAGACTTTAATTCTTGCTTAATGGAAACAACAATATCTAGAAAACTACGATATTTACTTCTTGTTGGCAGAGATATTACTCCATCACCATTTTTATGCATTGCTCTTTCTACTGTACTAGGAAGGACAAAGATCATTTTTTCTTTAGCTCTTGTTAAAGCCACATAGAAAAGTCTTATTTTCTCTGATATTTCCTCTTCGATAAATTTTTCACGAACTAGTTCTTTTAAAATAGTTCCTCTAATTCCTTCTTTAAATAAAGGTATGACTATTCCATAATTATTATCAAACAAAAACCTTTCTTTTAAATCATCTATATTAAAAGATTTCTTTAAACCCGCAAAATAACAAATATTGTACTCTAATCCTTTTGATTTATGAATAGTCATAATTCTAACTGCATTGTTATCATTTTCAAAAGTACTATATTTTAATGGATAATTCTCATCTAATATAGCTTGTAAATAGTCATTAAAATCATAAATTGTATAACCAGTACTAGCTAAATTCTTAGCTGTTTCAAGTAACTTATGAATAACAATCATACTTTTTTGAACATCCGAAATTGAAGTTATTTTTTCATAAAATTGAAGTTTATTTATAACGCATTCTAAAATCTCATCAATTGTTTGATAATCAATACTTTTAGAAAGTATCTCTAAATCTTGATAAACTTGTGATTCTTTAAAATTATTATTCATAAAAGTAGAAAATATCTCATCATCAGTAAAACTATAAAGATAACTTCTAGATAGACTTAATAAATCATATTTAAACTTCGTATCAAAATTCTCTTCTTTAATATGAATTAATAAATCAATAATATTTTTAATAATATAAAAGTCATTACTATCATTTAGTTTCTCATCTTTTAATAGAACTAAAGGAAGAGATAAATATTCAAAAATCTTTTTATATAAATCAAAATCAGTACTACGATCAAGTAAGATTACAAAATCACTATATGTGGCATCATGAAGTGTCTTTGTATCTTTATCAAATACTTGATACTTATTCTCGATTTTATTCTTTATATCTTTAGCAATCGTAAAGATTTCTATTTCTTCTTTAGAATAAATAGTATCATTATCATATTCTAAAAACTCCATGTTATAGTCTTGGAGAGTCTTCCCTTCTTCTATGTAGCTCTTATTCCCATAGCGCATTTGATGAGCGTTTAAGTAATCTGCTCCTCCTAATGTATCATCCATAATATAGTTAAAAATCTTATTGATATTGTTTAAAACTTCATCTCGACTTCTAAAATTACTTAACAAATCAATTTTAATACCATCAACGTTTTTAGCATAACTATCATATTTACTCTTAAAAATATAAGGATTAGCATTACGAAAACGATATATACTTTGTTTAATGTCTCCCACCATATAAACATTATTTTGACTTATCAAAGAGATAAAAGTCTCCCCTATATCATTAGTATCTTGATACTCATCAACCATAATCTCTTTAAAACTATTCTTTAACTCTTCTTTGATACTTGGATTATCTTGTAAAAGTTTAATACTCATTAAAGCAATATCTTGAAAATCGTATATACCTCTTTCCCTTTTATAAGCATCTAAACGAGTAAAGTATTTCTTTAATATCTCAATTATAATCCTAATTGTATCTTTAGTAAGGTTTATATCTTCTTCTATTTCTTCTAAATTACCATAATTTTTAAGTTCTAATAATTGATCAATTTTCTTTTTTAATAAATCTTTACTTTTTTTAGTTTCTTCATCACTATTTTTAGGTAGTGGTGGTAGTTTGATAGTAATATTGTCAATTTCATCTTCACTAAGTAAATTCATTAAAGAAACCGAAAGTTTTAAGTAATACTCACTAGGGACGAGATAAGATAATTCTTCTAGTTGCTCTTCAATATCTTGTTTTCTCCTCTTAATTAAATCTTGGTAATCTTTTTTTACTTGAGTCATAAAGCTATCACTAAAATAGTTAATAGTGTACTCGCTTAAATATTTTTCTTTATCGATTTTAAGTTCTAATTTATCGCCAATTTTAATAAGACTCATTTTGATATTTTTATCATCTTTAACACAAAAATCGTAGATTAACTTACTAAAACTCTCATCTTCACTTTGGTAGTACTCTAAAAATATCTCATCAATAATTCTTTTCTTTTCTAAGATAATAATCGAGCTATCACTTATATTAATGCTATTAGTGACATTTATAGCATAGTGATACTTTTTCAAAACAGATAAAGAGAAAGAGTCGAAAGTTGTGATATACGAAGAATCAATCAAATCAAGTTCTTCTTTTAGGGAAGGTATCTTACTTATTTCTTTTCTAATTCTCTCTTTCATTTCTCCTGCTGCTGCTTTAGTAAAAGTTAAAATTAAAAGTTCATTGATATGGACACCACTTTTTAACTTTTCAATTACTCTTTCAGTTAAAACAGCTGTTTTCCCACTTCCAGCCCCTGCTGAAACAATGATATTTGTTCCACTTTTATAAATGGCTTCTTTTTGTTCCTCAGTCCAATTTCGCATCTTCATCACCTTCTAAAAATTCTAAATCTTTATATTCTTTTAACTCAACAATATCTTTTTCCTCTTTAAAACAAATATCTTTGTACTTACAAAATTCACATCCAATTAATATATGTTTCATCTTTTTCGGGTTAATTGGGAAATTCCCCTCTTCAATGTTCTTAGCTCCTTCCCTTATTTTACCTTCAACTAACTTTTCTAATTGCTCCATCTTCTTACTTGATAATACTTTACTATAAGAATAAAAACCTTTACTACTAACTTTCAAACTTTTTACTACTTTACTATCCATAAAAGTATTGTCAAATTCTTTAATTACTTCAAAATTTTCATTACTATACCCAAGTAATTTCAAATTATCTTTTTTAAGTTCAAGATAAGTTTTATTAGGTTCTGCTACTACTTCATCATTAAGAATTTTTTGTAAGTAAAAACCTGCTACTTCGACATTAGTAAACTTCGGATTATTTTTAGCAAGGTAAATATAAATGGGAAGTTGAAGTGATAATCCATAGACAATATTATTTAAATTAATACTTGAATTACCCGTTTTATAGTCGATAATAACTAAAATAGTTTTGCCATTTTCTTCTTTGTACTTTACTTTATCGATTAGTCCTTTAAATTCTATTTTGATATTACCAGGAATATTAGTAACTACTTTTTCTTCATATAACTCATTAGTTAAATTACTATAATTATTTTGTTCTTTAATGGTTTCGACAATAAATAAAAGTTCTTTTTTTAATTTTCTTAAAAAGAAGTTATCTTTAATAGTATATTCGTATGGTTCTTTGTTTTTTGCTTCCAGAAATAACTCATCAAAAGACTTTTCATTTTTAAAGATATTTTCTAAGACATAATGAAAGATATTTCCTACTACTTGCATAAAAGTTTCTTCATAAATATTTATTTTTAAAATATTATTTAAATAGTATCGAAAAGCACATTTATAGTAGTAGTCTAGACTAGAATATGATAAAACTAGCTTGTTATCAAGATATTTATGGAGAGTTTCTTTATTAAGGCCTTTAAAACTATTATCATACTTATTTAATTTATAATTACTATGAAGTATTTTTAAAGAATCATTGACAATGTTATATTTTTGATAATCTTCCAAATAAGTAGCAAGAGCTAGTTTATTAAAAGCATGCGAATAGGAAAAAGTTTCCTTTTTAGGAGTTATAACTTCTAAACCTAGTTCATCAATAATACTTGATTTATATAGCTTTCCTTCCAAAGAATAATCAATATACATTAAGTATAAATTTTTGATATTTTTAATCTTAACAATTGTTCTTAAACTCTCTAATTTATTTTTGTCATTTGAATCATCAAATCCTAAGCAATTCATTATCTTATCTTCTAAATAATTTTCATCTTTATATATTTTAGGAACACTACCTTGATTAACATTAAATAAGAAAACATAATCATCTTCGCTAAATATTTCTTCTAAGTAATTAACTTCTCTAACAGCAAGAGCACTCTTCTCTTTTCTTCTTTTTGCTTTTTTTAATTCCCAAATAATTAATTCTTTTACTTCTTCATAATCACTAACAAAAGAGTATTTATTGATAATTGTTACTATTTGTTCATAAACAGTTTCACTTTCTTCGTTAACAATTAAATCTTTAATCGAATCTAGGGTCTTTGTAATGTCACTTTGATAATTTTTAATAAATTTTTTAACAATATTTGTTCCATATATGGAAGTATCACTCTTTAGTTCTACTGGTATTTTAAATAAAGTGAAATATTTTGTAATATAAATTCTTGCTTCATCGGATAAATTAGCTAAATAAATGTGATTAAGATTTATTCCTCTACTTGCAAGCTCACATATTTGGTTAGATACAAATATTACTTCATTTTCTAAAGTATCAATATGATATACTTGATGGTTATATTCATTTAGTTTTGTATTATATATTTTAGTAATATATATCTTAGATAATTCGTGATAAATAGAAAGATTATATTTACTAGGTTTGATGTTATAAAAAATTATCCCGTAATTCTTTAGGTACTCTTTAAACATTTTATTAGTTGTTAATAAGTTCTTAGTTATTAACTTTTTCTTTAACTCTTGCAAAAAATTTAATTTCGGATTATCAAAAACAGAATCATTTAAGTAATATAAATTATCTAAATATATTTTCGCTATTTCTGGTTTTACGTGATACTCTTTTGTTATATAAAAAATTGTTTCTTCATTGTAATCAAAATAGAATTTATGAATAAACTCATTCAAAGTAAAAACTTTTATATCAAGTAATTCTTTTTGATTATTTATTTCTAATAAAATATTATTTTTAACTAGAGATTCAACTATTAAAATTGTTTTGTTTTCATACTTCATTTTTAAACACCCTATAAGAATTATAGCATAAAAAAAACCTAATTTCTTAGGTAAATTAAGGTAAAAGTTAAACGCTTATTTTTTATCATTAGGTTTATATCTTTTAAACATTTTTTGTAATCTCATAAAAACACCATTTTCACTACTTGCTGATTGTTCTTGTTCTTGGCCATTTATATCAGCATTTAAATCACTTGTAGTATTCATAGCCATTTCTTGATTTTTTAAAGTATGGACTTGTGCAAAAGTTGGAGTTGGTTTTGAAGGCTCAGGAGTATTTTCAATCTCATTATTATTAGCATATCCCATAACATCATCAACTGTTGGTTCGGTTATGGTTATTGGGGAGAATGTGAATTTAAATTTATCTTTTTCAATAAAGTCAATTCTAAACCATGTTAAATCAAATTTTCCATCTCTAATGGTTAACAACAAATGAGAATATTTGGAGAAAAAACTTAATGGTTTATAAATTTTTAAATTTTTTATTTCATCAACTGTCTTTGGAGTATTCGCTTCTTGATAACTTTCTTCAGTATAATTTCCGTCTGTTAAAGCCTTGGATATACTATAATTTACTTGTCTTTTTTCTAAGTCCATTTTAACAATTTTATCATTACTTGGAATAATATTTTCTCCAATATGAATTTTTTCTTTATCATTTCTTGCAAATATTATTCCTCTATTTATATCAATAACATACATCGAGTCATAATTACTACTATCAAATATCCTTTCCAAAGAATTTCGATTTAACTCCGTAAATTTTTCTTGAGCATATCTATCATCAACTTGTAAAGATTCTTCTAACCATAATGCTCTTTTACTTCCCTTAAAAAAGTAATCTTTATAAACAGAAAATCCCCTTCTTACAGAAAATCTAAAATTCAAATATGTTTTATTATACTCAAATAGTTCTGTAAAATGTTCTTTATCATTTTGTTCTTTTTCATTATAAGGAAAAAAATCTCTTTTTGGATGATTAATATATTTATTAACTAAAACTTTATCCCCTATTTTTAATAATATTATTTCATCAGCACTTGTTATTAAATGGCAATAACTCGTAATCGGCATAAGTTGTACTAAATTTCCTCTACAATATTTTTTGTCTATGGCTTTAATCATAAAGTAACCTCCCTTGATATAAATATTATAACATCTTTTTAAAAATTCTCAATCAAGACTTTCTTGTAATTGTTTAATATAAACCCTACCATCTGGTCCTTTGATATTAGGATAGAATCTATCCCTATCTATAACAACAGCTGGATACTCTTTAAACCAATCTGGTAAGTTGTTATGATTATGACAATCAGCATCTAAATAGGAATTTAAAAGGCGGCAATTTTCCATCCAAGCACCACTGCGATATCTTTCCGTCCAAAGTAAACCTGATTTTTCTATAGCGTCTAAAAGATAGTTAAAAATATATTTTGGAACATCACTAACATCTCTTTTTAAATATTGTTCTACTTCAAGTCCAGCACTCACAATTCCTCTATCATTTCTTACATAATGTTCTTCTAAATTCTTAATAATAAAATACCTATTAGGACAAATAATATCTTCATAAGACCATTTTGTCCTAATTAGTTTCAAAACAAAGTCTCCTATCCGATATACAGTTGCAGTTGTCCCTTTATTTAAATACTCACAAGTTTCATCTTTACTTAATGAAAGATATTTATCAATATATTCTAAAATATATTTTCCTAAATTATAATAAAATAAATGGTCTAAAGTAGAATTGTCTTTTTTTCTAAATATTCGCATTTTCTTAGCAAAATCATTTAAAATTTCATCTTTAACCAAAGAGGAATATTTTTCTAAAATACGAAATTTATAAGTTGCGGATGTTTCAAAAAGTCGATTAGCATCACTTTTGAATTCTTCTACTCCTTCTTGGTCTTGTTTTCCTATCCAAGTTGCAGGATCAACTTGGGTTTCCTTAGATTCTAATAAAAGTTTAGCTAAATCATTACTTTCATAATTCGTTAAAATATATTCTTTTAAGTCAGAGAAATATTGTTTATCAAGTTTTGATTTAAAAATACTATATGCAAGCGATGATATATCAAACATATCCATTAATTCAGGTAAAAAAGTTAATTGTTCAAACTCTTGACGAGTATAACTTGTTAAGTAATTTAAAAAGTTATCATAGATAAAAGATAATTTATATGGCTCATTTTCGACAATAAATTTCATAAATAAATATCTGATGTGAAGGTTTTGATGAATTTTAAAATAAGCAATATAATCTTGATAGTCATTAAACTTACTAAAAACTATACTAAATAATTCATTAATTGTTTCATCTTTAAGAAAAGGGATAATTTTATTGCGATTATCATAGACATATTCTTTTCCCCAAGTAGTATTTTTTAAAACATTAATAATTTGTTCATCGCTTAATTTAAAACCTTTAGACAATAAATACTTTGTTTCTTTTTCAAACTCATCGTTATCATAAATAATAGCAAAACAAAAGCTACTATAATTATCTAATAAACTTGGCAGAAATCCTTTAATAATTGCATTATTATCTACATCATTACGAACAAGTTCCACTAAATGTTCATAATCATAAGGCGTTAGTCCAAAAACAAAATCTACTTTACCTTGTTTTAAATAATCCGTTGGAAAAAAAGCCATAGTAATCCCCCCTAACGAGAATTTATTATATAGCAAAACTACTTATTTGAAAAGAAAAAAATTCTATTGCACAAAATCAAAAAAATTTAAAAATGTACAATAGAATATTAATTAAATATTATTATATTTTTTATCTTATAGATACTATAGAAGCTTTACCTTTTAAACTTTCAGAAAAAGTTGCTCTAAAAGTTTGGCCATCTTTATTAACCCAAGAATACATTTTAGAAGTCGAAGAATAAGATTCTAAATTTCCTTCAACTCCTTCAAGTTTTTCAACCATTTCTTCATAAGTATATGTTTTTTCTTTAATGTTGTTTACTATATCATAACATATAGATATTTTTACATCTTCATTTTTTAAATCTTCTTTATTATAAGTTGCATCAATACTTCCCTTACCATTAGTATATTCAACTTCTATTTTAGTTTTTTCTGTTAATTGCCATATATAGTTTTCTTTATCTTCTTCTTTTTCTCCTTCAAAACCAATTATTTCATTAATTTCTTCTACTTTCATTTCTGGTTTTAGTTCTTTCATACATTCAGCAACTTCACATTTACCTTTTGATTTTTCTTGTACTTCAGGTTTTTTTGTATCCTTTTCTTCATCTTTTCCACAACCAGTAGCAATTCCTAAAATAAAGGTGCTACACAATAAAATAGCTAATAATTTTTTCATATAAAATCTCCTTCTCCTTAATGAAATTATTATATCAAAAAGGAAATAAAATTGCTACCATTTATTTATTGAATAATTAAAAGTTTAAACTAATTACTTAGAATAAATACTAGAAGTAGAAACTCCCCCATCTACAGTATAAATGCCACCAGTAACATATGAAGTCTCATCACTACTTAAAAAAGCTACTACATTTGCAACTTCGCTTGGTTTTCCAATTCTTCTAACAGGAATTCTTTTAGCACATTTTATTTTTTGTTCTTCATTTTTAAAACTATCCTCTAATAATTCTGTTAAAATTGGTCCCGGTAAAACACAATTCACCCTAACTCCTAAATCGGCATATTCTTGTGCCAAACATTTAGTAAACATTACAATTCCAGCTTTTGTTGTACAATATAAAGGCGATGTTAATTCTGGAACTAAACCTAAACAAGAAGCAATATTTATAATACAACCTTGACTTTCTTTTAATTTATTAATTAAATTTCTCGTAACTTTAAAAGTACCTTTTATATTTATATCAACCATTTTATCGATATCTTCATCAGTTGTTTCTTCAATATACTTTTCAAAATATATTCCTGCATTATTTACTAATATATCTACTTTATCTATTAACTTAACTGCTTTTTTGATTTCATTATCTTTAGTTATATCTACTTTATAATAATTAAATAATGATGATTTTGGTTCTTTTATATCGAAAATAATTACTTTGGCACCTAATTCTATTAATTTATTTGCAATTGCCTCACCAATTCCACTACTTCCTCCTGTTACTATAGCAACTTTATTTTTTAAAGTCATAGCTTATTCCTCCTACAATTTTACACTTGATAATTATATCAAAACAAATAGGAAATTTCTACTGAAACTACTATTTATATAAACAACGAAACATATTAGTTTGAAAACTTTTTAAAATTTGATATATTATATTTAAATTGGTAAAAGAAGGTGGATATATGTTAAAAATAAGGCAAGAAGTTTATGATTTATATTGGTATTTTGCTTTTGAAAGACAAAACATATTTTATAATAAATTAAATGGAAAGAAAGAACCGTGGACAGATGACCCCATTTTACAAGAATATAAATTCTGTAATGCTTATCGAGCGAGTGATAGAGTTTCTCAATATTTAATAAAAAATGTAATTTACAATGGTCATAAGTATAGCGATGAAGATATGATATTTAGAATCATTCTATTTAAAATATTTAATAAAGAAAGTACTTGGGAATTGTTAGTATCTAAAATGGGTGATATAAAACTTCATAATTTTGATTTTAATAAATGTCAAAAAATATTAGAAAAAGCAACTCTTAATAATATTAAAATATATAATGATGCATATATTTCTTGCCCTACTAAAGCTTTTGGCTTTGATAAAAAACATGAAAATCACCTGGCATTATTACACAAAATGTTTATTGAAGATAATTTACCAGAAAAAATTATAAATTCTAAAAGTATGGAAGAAGCCTTTCACCATTTAAAAGCATATCCCTTAATTGGAAATTTTATGGCTTATCAATTAATTACAGATATTAATTATAGTGAAGTTACAAATTTTACTGAAACAGAATTTACTGTCGTTGGACCAGGTTCTATAAGAGGTATAAAAAAATGTTTTTATGATATTGGTGAAATGAGTAAAGAAGAAGTTATAAAGTGGATGTATGAACACCAAGAGGAAGAATTTAAAAGACTTGGTCTTGACTTTAAAAAATTAGGAACAAGAAAATTGCAATATATAGATTGTCAAAATTTATTTTGTGAAATTGATAAATATTGTCGTGCTAAATATCCTGATTTAAAAAGTAATAGAACAAAGATAAAGAAAAAATATATCCAAAAAGGTAAGATTGATTATTTTTATCCACCAAAATGGAATATAAATTTAGAGTCTTATAAAGATAAAGCAGAATAATTTTTATTAAAATAATAAGAAATGATGTTATAATAAAAAAAAGAACTTTTTCATATTTAGTTCTAAAATTAGGAGGTTTTATAAAAGATGGAAACAATACAAATAACAGAAGAACAAAGAAATAAATTATGTCAAGAACTAGCAAGGTTAACATATCAATTCAGAAAAGATAATAATATTAAAGGTATTTATTTTGCACCCTATAATGGATTAGAAGATGAAATTGAAGGCAACGTTATACTAGTTACATTGGTAAGAGATAATCATGAAGATGTCGACTTTCATAAAATACTTGATGAGTATAACAAATCATATCAAGAACAGAATACAATAGATGAATTAGGATTTCAAATATATTTAAATGTTGATAATCCTAATAAGTACACAACATTCGATTTAAATCCTTCTGATAGCGCACGAAGTAATAATTTAATGAACTCAACGATTTTATATGATGAAGATGGATATTTCAAAAAAATAAAAGAACAAACAACTAGAAAGTTTAATGGTGGAATTACTAATATTTACTATTATTATGATAATTTAGTCCAAGTTTCTCCACCTCTTGATGAAACTTTATATAATGCTCTAGATGACGCTCATGATGAAAGGGACACAGAAGCAGTTAAAGAATTTACTAAAACAGAAACTTTTCAATATATTAAAAATATGGAATAAAGATATATAGTTATTACATAAAATTTTAATTTTTAGAAAATACTACTATTAGGTGATTAAAATGCCCAATATACATAGTAGTATTTCTTTTGGTTTAGTTAATATTCCCATAATTATGAACACTATTATTAGAAATAATGATACTTCTTTTAATCAGTTGCATACTAAGTGTCAAGAAAGAATAAGTTATGTCAAGTATTGTCCTCATTGTAAAGTTAATTTAAAAGAAAAAGATATCATTAAAGGATATGAATATGAAGATGATAAGTATATAACTTTTACTAAAGAGGAGTTAAACAAGTTAAAACCTGAACAAGACAAAGAAATTGAGATTGTCTCTTTTGTACCAATGAGTGAAGTCGACCCAATGTATTTTGAAAAAAGTTATATTTTAGAAACTGAAGGGAAAGGTAAAGCTTATAATTTATTTTGTGAGGCATTAAAGGAAAGTAAGTTAGTAGCTGTTGCTAAAACAGTAATTGGAACAAAGTTTTATTATTGTATTCTACGATTTTTTGAAGCTAAAATTATTATGACTACCCTTTATTTTGAAGAAGAAATATTTATTAGTAATTCCACTAGTAAAGCAAATACCAGCGAAGAAGAACTTAACATGGCAATCAAATTAATTGACAATTTAAAAGGAAAATTTGAGCCCGAAAAATACAAAGATGAATATCAAGATAATATCAAAAAGGCGATTGATGATAAAATTGATGGTAAAAAAATTACGAAAAGTAAGAAGAAGAGTAAAAAGCAAATTACTGATTTAATGGTTGCTTTAGAAAAGAGTTTAAAGAAAAAATGAAAAATTTGTGGAACAATAGAGATTTTAAACCAATGCTTTTAGAAGAAATTAGAAAGCCTTTTGATAGTGATGATTATTTTTTTGAAGTAAAATTTGATGGTTTTAGGGCATTAATTTTTGCAAGTCCGAAAGAGGTAAAAATCCAAAGTCGGAATATTCATGATATCACTTATTTATATCCCGAATTACAAAGTATTAAAAAGCTTGTTAAAGATAATGTCATTTTTGATGGGGAAATTATTTTAGCCGATGAAGGAGTTCCCTCTTTTGCTAAGTTACAACAAAGAAGTCATTTAAAAAAGAAAACTTCTATTGATTTAGCAAAACACAATAATCCAGTTACTTTTATGGCTTTTGATATTTTATATGAAAATAAAGATTTAACAGAACTTCCATTAGAAGAAAGAAAAAAACATTTAAATAAATATCAAGATACAGAATATTTTGTTAAGTCAAAAGTCATTGAAAATAAAGGCATTAACCTTTTTAAAGAGATAAAGAAACTTAACTTAGAAGGAATTGTGGCGAAGAAAAAGAAAGGACTTTATTACATTAATTCGAGAACTGATGAGTTTATTAAAATAAAAAATAACAATCGAGATGAATTTTATATTGGAGGATATATTGAAAAAGAAAATACACTATCTATTCTTTTAGGAGAATATAAAGATAATAAACTTTATTACGTCGGAAAAGTAAGTGTTGGGAAAAGACAAGACATTGCTTTAAAATTAATAAAAATGAAAAAAGAGAAAAATGGTTTTTGCAACTTAGAAGAAGAAGCTAATTATGTTAAGCCTTCTCTTACTTGTTTTGTGGAATATTTGGAAAGAACTAAAAGTGGTCATTTAAGACATCCTATCTTTAAAAATTATAGTTTGAGGTGAAGAAGATGAGTGATTTAAAAGAATATAATAAAAAAAGAGATTTTAAGAAAACAAAAGAACCTTATGGAAATAAAAATAGTGGAAAGAGTAAAAAACTGAAATATATTATTCAACATCATATGGCTAGAAGAGAACACTACGATTTAAGACTAGAATACAATGGTGTTTTTATAAGTTTTGCTGTCCCTAAAGGTCCATCATTTAACCCAAAAGATAAAAGACTAGCCGTCAAAGTTGAAGACCATCCTTTAAGTTATGGAAATTTTGAAGGAACAATCCCTAAAGGTGAATATGGTGGCGGAACAGTAATGTTATGGGATAAAGGAACTTGGGAACCACATTTTAAACCCGATTTTAAAAAAGGTCCAATTAAGTTTTCTATTAATGGTGAAAGAATTAAAGGCGATTATACATTAGTTAAGTTTAAAGATGATAATTGGTTGCTGATTAAAGAAAAAGATGAGTTTGTAAGTAACGTCAAAATTACAAAGTTTAAAACAAGTATTAAAACAGACAGAACAATGGATGAGATAAGCAATAATGAAAAAAAAGAAGATTTAGATGATATCGAAATAACTCATCCTAACAAAGTAATTATTCCTAAGGGTAAGATTACAAAAGAAAATATTATAAACTATTATAAATTAGTTGCGAAAAGAATGTTTCCTTTTTTAGAGAATCGCTTAATTAGTACAATTAGGTGCCCAGATGGAATTAATGGTGAAGTCTTTTATATGAAACATTTAAATACTGATAGTAAAAATATTGGGAAAAAGTTAGTCAAAGATAAGGAAAATCAAAGTAAAGATTATTACTATATTAAAAATGCAACAGGTTTAATCGAGGAAGTACAAATGAATAGTTATGAATTCCATATTTGGGGTTGTAAACAGAATAGTTCTAATAAACCTGATTTACTAGTTTTTGACTTTGACCCTGATGAAAAATTAAGTCTAAAAAAATTGCGAGATGGGGTAAAAGATTTAAAAAAAGTTTTAGATAAATTAAAATTAAAAGCTTACCTAAAAACTAGTGGTGGTAAAGGTTATCACGTTTTTGTGCCGCTTAAAACAACTTCGTGGGATAAAACAGAAAAGATTGCAAGTGATATATCCGAATTAATGGTTAGCAATAACCCTTCCAAATACACAACTAATATGCGTAAAGAAAAAAGAGAGGGCAAAATATTTATTGATTATTTTCGCAATAAAAAAGGAGCAACTAGTGTCTGCCCTTATTCGATAAGGCTAAAAGACAATGCTCCTGTGTCTTGTCCTATTTCATGGAAAGAGTTAGATTTAATTAAACCACAAAGTATTACCATAAAAAATGTGCAAGAAAGACTTAAGAAAAAAGATGCTTGGGCAAATTTTTTTAATAATTAATTTATCTTATTAAACTCTTTGCTACTTTTTTACGACTTTCTTCGGTAATTGTAGGTAAAATACCATTCCCTTGCTCATTAAGTTGCATACCAAAAGTTCTAGTTATATCACTTTTTTCAATAAAGCTACTAACACTTGCTAGATTTTTTGCATCATAGTTTTCTAAGGTATCATATAATGCTAAAATCTCTTCATCAGTAACAACACTTAAAAATTCTTTAAAACGTGTTTCTTCATCTTCTTCTAATTGAAAACCATTATAATTCATGGCTTTTAATAAAAAAGTTTTTAATCCTTCAAAGGATAAGGAAATCTTTTTTTCTCGGCTAATAAGATTTCCTATTTCTGCAAGTCTTATAACCTCTTCTTCCGTTAAAATACTATTTTTATCATTAGATATCATTCCTAATATTTCGGCAAGAGTTTTCTTCTCTTTTTTTTGTCATTAATAATTGCAATATTTTTATTTCCCATAACGACCACCTTTAAAATATTATACTATATTTTATGGTATTAAACTATAATCTATCTTTAAATTCTGGATAAACACTTAACAATTTATCTATTGAGCCTTTAAGGCCTCTTTCTTCAAATATTTTGTACTTTGTTATTAAATCACTATTATCAAGAGGAACACTAGATGGTCTATCAGGATAACGATAGATTTTAATATGCTTTTTAACTTCTTCATTTTCTAACTTCTTTAAAATATTAGGAACTTCTATTTTATTTTTTACTTTTACAGAAGAAAAAGATATTAATTCTTTACTCCATAAGTATTTATAATGCGAAAAAGTCTTATCATCAAGCACATAAATATATCCTTTATGGTCATATAATTCTTTTAAAACTCCTTCTCTTCTTTCAACAACAATAAGTTTACCATTAATAGTTCCAATCATCGTATCTAAATCTTTGTTGCCACGATTCGCAAATAACAAAGAAACACATTTATTTCTAGTCGCATAGACACATTTTTTTCGATGAGTTCCTATTTGAGGAGTTAAAATTTCTATATTATCTTCCATGCTCCCATGATATACTATCCCTTTCAACATTGTTTTTACTTCTCCTTTTACATCTAACGAAATTTACGCCTTTTTTACTTCGAAAATATTATAGCAAATAATAAGTCTTGCTATTAAGTGTCTTGCAAATACCCTATTTTTAAAGTTTTGATTTTGGAAGTTTTTAGCAAAGTCAAACAAATGATTGTATTTTTTACATTATTGGTTTATACTATTAATGGTGGTACTTATGGAACTAAAAGAAAAATTAAAAATTTTAGCTGATAGTGCAAAATATGATGCATCTTGCTCTTCTAGTGGCAGTAATAGAACAAGCAAAAATGGTTTAGGTAATACAGCAATTGCCGGTATTTGCCACTCTTTTGCAACTGACGGCAGATGTATTTCTCTTTTAAAAATTTTAATGACTAATTGTTGTATTTTTGATTGTAAGTATTGTTTAAATAGAAAAAGTAATAATATCAAAAGAGCAATTTTTACTCCCGAAGAAATTTGTGAAATTACGATAAATTTTTATCGAAGAAATTATATTGAAGGATTATTTTTAAGTTCGGGAATTATTAAAAGTCCTGATTACACAATGGAACTAATGATAAAAACAATAACTTTACTTCGAAACAAATACCATTTCGGTGGTTATATCCATGCAAAAGCAATTCCCGGAGCAAGTGAAATTTTATTGAAGAAGTTAGGTTCCTCAGTAGATAGATTAAGTGCTAATATAGAGTTACCTACAGAAAATGGTTTAAAGTTACTGGCTCCAAATAAAGATTCAAACAAAGTTGATAAAATTATGTCTTATGTTAAAGAAAATCAAAATAGAAAGTTTGTCCCAGCTGGTCAAAGTACCCAAATGATAGTTGGAGCAACAAAAGAAAGTGATTTAGAAATTATCTCAAAAAGTTCTTCAATGTATGATAATTACAAATTAAAAAGAGTTTTTTACTCAGCTTATATTCCTGTTAATAAAGATAATTTATTGCCTACTTTAGAGAAACCGCCCCTAGTCCGCGAAAACCGCCTTTATCAAGCGGACTGGTTACTTAGATATTATAACTTTAAAGTAAATGATTTACTAAATGAAAATAATCCTAATTTCAATATTCTAGTCGACCCGAAAACCGATTGGGCATTAAGAAATATCGAATTTTTCCCTAAAGAAATCAATAAGTGTTCTTATTATGACTTACTTAAAATTCCTGGTATCGGAGTAAAATCAGCTAAAAGAATTTTGCAAGCTAGAAGAAATTTTACGATTACATTTAATGATTTAAAAAAATTAGGTGTTGTTTTAAAAAGAGCTAAGTACTTTATAACTTGTAATGGCAAATATTTTATGAATTCGAGTTACTTTAAGAAAGATTTTATTGAAGCAAATATCGTTTTAGAAGATAAAAGCATAGAAAACAATAAAATAGAACAGTTGGGTTTATTTAATGAATAATGTTTATCTATATAATGATAGTTTTAATGAACTAATTAGTTTAATATTTTATCTTTTAAAAAACAATATTAAGCCTTCAAACATCAAAGATGTAAGTTATAATCCTAATTTATTTGAAGAATGTATTTTCTTTTGTTTAAAAAGTAAGGAAGAAGATATTAATAATATTATAGAACAATTTGGGTATTATGCTTTTAGGTGTGTCTATTATGTTTATTTGTCTACTAATGAATTTAAAGAATTAATTATCTACTACTTTATTTTAAATGCTATTAAATATCGGAAGAAAATAACTTATATGCGGAATTTAAAATGTGTTCATGAAACACTAAGAATAGCCGAATATGTAAGTCATGAAACTCATAAAATGAAAGGCTTTACAAGATTTAAGGAAATTAATAATAACATTTTATATGCCGAGATAGAACCTGTAAATAATATTTTAGAATTAGTATCAAAGCATTTTGAAAAAAGACTAAAAAATGAATATTGGATTATTAAAGATGTGCAAAGAAAATTATTTAGTGTTTATGATAAGAAGAATTTTTATATTATCCCAGAAGAAAATTTTAAACTAGAAGATTTTACAATTAGTAATGAAGAGAAAGAAATAAAAGAAATGTGGCAACTATTTTATAAAACGATTGGTATTAAAGAACGAAAAAATGATAGATGTCGAATGAATTTTATGCCCAAAAGATATTGGAAATATTTAATAGAAATGGAAGATGAACTATGAGAAAAGTAATAAGCGGAAAAAAATTAGAAGAAAAAATGAGCGAAGCAATTAACCTACTTTGTGATACAGTCAAAAAGACTTTGGGTCCTAAGGGTAATAATATCATTATTGACCACTCAAGTTTTACACCTTTTATAACTAATGATGGTGTTACAATTGCCCAAAATATCGAAAGTGATGATGAAACAATTAATACAATTTTAGAAATTGCTAAAGAGGCATCTATCAAAACTAATGAAGTTGTAGGAGATGGAACGACAACTACTTTAGTGTTACTACAAAGTATTTATAATTCTAGTATGGAGTATATTAAAAAAGGCGAAAATCCGATTATATTGAAGAAAGAATTAGAGAGTATTTTACAAGAAATTTTAAGAGAATTAAATAATTATAAAATAAAACCTTCAAAAGATACTTTAAAGAAAATAGCTTGTATTTCAGCTAATGATAATGAAATTGGCTCTTTAGTAAGTGATATTTATAAGTATGTCGAAAATAAAAATAGTATTGTCATTAAAGAAGTAGAAGAAAATACTTTAAGATATAAACTTTTAAAAGGATATTATTTAGATACTTCGGTAGCTTCACCCTATTTCTTTAAAAACAATAATGATATAACTTTGAAAGATAGCTATGTATTAATCTATAATAACGATTTAATCGATATAAACGAGATTGGTAATGTTCTTAATTTTATCATGGAAAAGAATAGTAATCTTGTTATATTTGCTAATGATTATGGAGTTGAATTTATCAATGATGTCTTATCTTTAAATCTCAATGAAGGATTAAATATAATTCTTTTAAAAGTAAGCGAATATGGACTTAAAAAAAATGATATTGTTAATGATTTAGAGATTATTACAAATAGTAAAATTGTACGAGATTTAAAAAATATATCTCTTAATGATTTAGGTTTTGCCAAAAATATTTATATTGAAAAAGATACAACAAGAATTGATTTTGATTATAATAAAAAAATAAAAACTCATATTGATAATATCAAAAAAGAAGAGAAAAGAATAAATGATAGCTATGAAAAAGAATTTTATTTAAAAAGAATAGCTATGTTTAAAAAAGGAATTATTGAACTAGTTATTGGTTCACCTACCAAAATAGAATTACACGAAAAAAGAATGCGTTTAGATGATGCCATTTGTGCTACTTTTAGTGCTAAAGATGGAGTTTTACCTGGTAGTGGTATAACTTTTCTAAAAATTGCAAGTACTATAAATAATGATAGTATAGCCGCTAAAATATTTAAAGTTGCATTACAAAAACCTTTTCTTCAAATAATGGAAAATTCAGGAGAAGATATAAGTATTATAAAGAAAAATATTGCCGAAAAAAACTATGAATTAGTTTATAATATTCATAGTCAAAAATATGAAGAAATCAAAAGTACAAATGTAATTGATTCATTATCAGTAATTACTTATTCTTTAATTAATGCTTGTTCCATTGCTAGTATGCTTATTACAACAACTAGCTTAATTATCAATGAAAGAGAAAATAATTTAGATAAAGTTAGTGAATATGGGAATATATAATTGATAAATAAATATTAAAAATAACAAAATATTATTTTAAAACGTTATTATTTCCTTTATTATTTTCTTGTTCTAATTCTTGATAAAATTCTTCCTTTAAAGCAGTCATCAATTCAATACCATCACCAATTGCAAGTCTAACAAATTCTATACCATGTCTAGAATATTTAAGCATCATGTGTCCGATTACTCCTATTGGATATTGACAATATTCATGTCCTTCCATAATTCGATGACCAATTTGTTCCCATGTTTCTCCTTCATCCAAAGCTTTCATAATTTCAGCAGTTTTGATAAAACTCTTTTTTTGATTTTCAAAAGCAGCAGGTAAATCAGCAAATTTTGTAGAGTCCAATGCTAAAATATCATTAACCCACAAATCTCTTTTTTCTTCTTTGCAATAAATTTTATAATCTATAATTTTTTCCTTCCAAGCATCCATTGCTTTTCCTCCTAAAAAAGCACAAAAATGTGCTTAAAATTCATTATGGGGCGAAATGTGGGAATCGAACCCACGCATACCGGAGCCACAATCCGGCGTGTTAACCACTTCACCAATTCCGCCATGTCTTAAATAGGATACCAAAAAAATAACTAAAATGCAAGTCTATTGAAGAAAATATAAAGATATATTATAATTATACTAGGGTGAAGTATATGGATACTATAATCACACAATTTAAAACTTTCTTTAATAATATTAGAGTTAGTATAGTAAGAAGTGCTACAGAGTTTTATCAAAGTATTTGTAACTTAGTTGGAGAACAATTAGCTAAAATAATTCTAATTGTAGGAGTATTTCTTATTATTTATATAATTATGCATACTTTTTTAAATAGAAAATAGGTGGTAAAATGGATAGAAATATCAGTGTTTTAGATGAAATAATTAATGAGGCAAAAAATGGCGAAGTTTTAACTGGAAACTATTTACCATTATTATTTAATACTTACGAAAAGAAAGATTCCAAGTTAATGCCTATAGCTCTTATTGAAAGATTTTATCCTAATATATTTGAACCAAATTTAGTTATTATAAATCGAAACAAACTTAATGAAATTATCTTTAAATATTTAGAAAGTGCTCTTATTTTCTATGGAAATGAAATAAACCAGAAAAAAGTCCAAAATCCGCAAAAATTTATTTTATATAATCGCCTTTCTAATATGTTACTTTCTGACTTTGATGATTTAGCATTATTTTTTGAAAGAGAAATTATTTTTCTTAATAATGGAAGATTAAAAGACTTTGAGCAAAGAAAAGATTTAGGATATATAGATTCGTTATGTGGAAATTTAATTGTTGTTATTTCTAAAGAAAATATTACTTCCACTACTCCTTATTCACTTCAAGTAAGTATTGAAAGAAATATAAACGGAAAAAGCTATTACTATGATTTTCCTTGTGTAAAAGCTAGTATTTATGATGGAAAAGGCTTTGTTTTTGAAGTAATAGAAACAGAAGAAAGAGCTATCAAAAAAGAACTTACTAATGACTTAGAATATCTTGCAGAATTAGAAAGCTATCAAATTAGTATCAAAAACTTACTAAGAAAAGGAATTAAAACTAACGAAATAAATTACAACGAAATCATATCTTTACTTATAGCAACTAGTATTATGCATGAAAGAGGCATTAATGAGTTTGTTGTTCCCACTATTTTTATAAACAAATATAATGGACTTGAAATATCTTGCTACAAAAGTATTGCTAAAAACACGAAAATATATGATGAAGCAATTGCCAAAAATGAGCAATTTAAAGTTGATGAAGCAATTACGAAGATAGCTACTTTAAAGAAAATGCTTAATGAACACGAAAAAATTATTGATGAAAAAAATACGAAATTAGTTAAAAATTTTAAATACTTAGAAGAAATATTTAGCGATTACAAAATAACTGACTTACCAATGAAAAAAGATACATCACTGCATTTTAGTATTGTTAAAAATGGCAAGAAAATTAGTAATCGACTTTTAGAAGACATAATAGATACTATCCATAGTTATTTTGAAAAAGAAAGAAAAGAAAAAATTATCGAAAAATTATAGTATAAAAATTATTTTTCTTCTCATAATACTAACAGGTGATTTTTATGCTAGATTATGAAAATGAAGAAAAAAGAAGAGGAATAAAAGAAAGTAAATATATTTTTCCTGTTTTATTAATTGCAGGTCTTATTATGATAGGTGGCATAAGTTATGCTGTATGGACAATTCTCCACACGGCTACAAATACAAATGTAATCCAAACAGGTTGCTTTAATACAACATTCACAGAAAATGGCAATGCTATTAATTTAGCTGATGCCTTCCCTTCTACTGATGCTGAAGGAGCAACAATGACACCATATACTTTTACGATAGAAAATACTTGTTCTCTTACTGCTAATTATAATGTTAATCTCGAAAGTTTACAAGATACTGATTTAGCCTTAAGTAATATCAAAGTATCTATTGATAATGAGACACCTTCCTTACTTTCCGATATGACTTCGGTTGATACGACTATTAAAGATGCAATTGAAGCTAAAAACTTAAAAACTGGAACCCTTGCTGCTGGAGAAACTAAGTCATATGCACTTAGAATGTGGTTAGATGAAGATGCTCCTTTAGAAACTTCTTCCAATAAAACTTATAAAGGAAAAATAGTAATCGATACTAGTGCAACAAAATAAATTCAAGAAAAAAACTTGAATTTTTATTTGCTAATTTTGATAAAAATAATTAAATAAATAGCTCCTGCTATAAAACCAGATATTACATCACTTGCGTAATGTACTCCCAAATATATTCTGCTAAATCCTATTAAAAAGATTAATATACAAAGAACTATTATTAAAGCCCATTTCAAATATTTATTTTGAATCCTTTTATAAATTAAATAGATAAGAAAGCCATAAAAAGCTATACTAGTCATGGCATGACCCGATGGAAAACTATATCCAGATTCATTAACAAGTCTTGTAACACCAGGTCGAGGTCTTTTAATAATTTCTTTAATGATTAAATTAATAATTGTGACTAAACCTATATTTATCGGAATAAGGAGCTTTGTTTTTTTCCTTTTAGCTAAAACTACTACTAAAAAAGAAAGAATAGTAAAATACAATACTCCACCAAGTTGGGTAATAAGCTTTAGAACTTTGGTCATAATATCACTTGCAAAAGTATTTATTATAAAATTATAGGTAGCATTGTCATAAATTAAAATATTATTAGTAACTACTTCACAAACAAAAAAAACAAATATAATTAATAAAGATATTAGTACTACATTAATTTTTTTTATCATATCATCACTCTCTAATATATTATACCAATTTTTATTTGGTTTTAGTATTATTATCTTAGTATTCTAAAATATCCTTTTTGTAATATAATTAATTTGTATAATTATCGTATAAATAAAAAACATTTACTTGATAATTTCTCTATTTTAAGCAATAATTATAATAAGAATAATTGGAGGTACAGTATGAATAATAGTATTAAAAATATTTCATTTGCGACTTATACTTTAGATGATGATTTTCGAATTATCGAAATTGATAACATTTTTGAAAAGATTACAGGATATAATAAAGGAGAAATTAAAAAAAGTAATATTTATTTAATGGATTTATTTCCTACAGATAATAAAGATTTTTATTTTGATGAATTTAATAAAATAACGAAAGAAAAACTTTTAGAACATCGCTTAAAAACGAAAGATGAACATATAATAATTGTTTATTCCCTTATTATGACATCGCCTAATGGCTATAAAACTATTAAAATGTTTACTCCTAATAACTCTCTTTTCTTATCAAACAAAGAGAAAGAATTAGAAGAAAAGTATAAAGATAAAATCAAATTTTTAGAAAATACAGCTATATATGATGATTTAACGGGATTACTCCGTAGAGAACCTTTTATTAAAACTATTAATAGTTATTTAGAGAAAAAAGTACCAATTTCTTTCTTTATAATTGATATTGATAAATTTAAATCTGTTAATGATAATTATGGTCATACTGTAGGTGATGAAATACTAATAAAAGTGGCAGATACTTTTAAAGAAGTCATTAAAGAAAATGGCTTAATATGTCGTTTAGGGGGAGATGAATTTGCTATTTTAATACCTGAAGTTAAAAATATGGAAGAAAATAAAATAATTGCTAAAAGTATTTTAAATAAAGTAGCAAAAATACATGTTGAAGATTTAAAAGATTTTAGAACATCTGTATCAATTGGTGGTACTTTAATTAGTAATTATAATAAAGTAATTAATTTTAACTATTTATATAGTACTGCCGATAAAGAATTGTATAAAGCTAAAGAAGCTGGAAAGAATCGTTATTCTATTTCGATATAATAAATTGGTGATTGAATGATAAAAAGAAGTGCTGGAATTTTAGTTTATAAAATTGAAGATAATACTATTAAAGTTTTACTAGGTCATATGGGTGGTCCTTATTGGCAAGATGTCTTAAATGGTAGTTGGTCTATTCCAAAAGGGGAATTTAAAAATGAAACATGTATCAATGCTGCTAAAAGAGAGTTTATGGAAGAAACAGGTTTAATGGCTCCAGAAGATTTAAATTATTTAAGTAGTAAAAAAGTTCCCAATAATAAGATAATAATTATATTTTATTCACAAAGTGACTATGATACTAATAAAACAACAAGTAATACTTTTACATTGGAGTGGCCAAAAGGTAGTGGAATAATAAAAGAATTTAAAGAGATTGACAAAGTAGAATGGATAGATATAAATATTGCTAAAGAAAAAATATTAAAGAATCAAGTTTATTTTTTAAATAAATTAGAAGAGAAACTAAGTGGTTTGACATCTTAGTTTTATTTTTTTATAATACATTTTATTATTTAATGGAGGTATTTTATGGTCTTATATGAAAAGAATAATGTAATTGTAAGAACTATCGAAGAAAAAGATATTCTCTATGTTCTAAAATATTTTGATGAAAATAGTTTTAATTGTGATTTTGAAACAAGCTCTTTAAGACCTAGTGCTTATCAATTTGAAGAAATTATTAGAAAGATAATTAATGGAGAATGTAAAACTGAAGCAGTTTTAGTTTTAGAAAAAAATAATATTTGTATTGGTTATTTATCTTGTTATATATCTTATAGCAACATGTATTTAGGTCATATTGCTGTAAAAAAAGAAGAAAGAAGTAAAGGTTATGGTAAATTATTAACATTAATTGCTCTAAAAATTGCATCTAATGAAAATAGAGATGTATTTCTTACTTGTTATTATAGAAAAAATAGATATTTAAGAAGTTTAGGATTTACTTCTAGTGATAATATTCATTTTATGTGGAATGGACAAAAAGAAAAGAACGATTTTCCAATAATTTTTATGACAAATGAAGAATATGAAGAAATGAGAGAAAAAGAAATGGAAAAAGAAGATGAAGAATGGAGTGATTTTTTAGAATCTGATTTAATGATGAGGCTTGGAAAATATTTGTAATAGTGAGATTATATTTTCTGGCAGAAATAGGATTAATCCCGTTTTTGCCGTTAATTAATCAAATAGTTAAAAAGGAGGAAAAAATATGTCAAAGTTATCAAATACACTTTTAATGCTCCAACTACTTCAAAATGGAAGAAAGTATAGTATTAAAGAATTAGCAGAAAAAATTGAAGTATCGGAAAGAATGATTAGAAAGTATAAAGAAGAATTAGAATATGCGGGGATATTTATAGATACTATAAAAGGAATTTATGGCGGTTACGTTTTAAATAAAGATTTTAACATTCCCTATTTAAACCTTAATAATAAGGATATAGATATTATTACCAAAGCTAGCAATTTAATAAATGATTCTCATCTAAAACAAGAATTATTAAATATCAATTCTAAAATTACTTTAAACTTAAATAATAAAGAAAAGAACAAAAAGATTATTTTTTCTGATAATGAAGAATTAAATATTTTTAATAAAGTGAATAATGCCTATAAAAATAACTTAAAACTTAAAATAAAGTATTATAATTTAAAACATGGTGAGTCGATAAGAACTATCTATCCTCTAGGATTATATTTATTTCAAAATGAGTGGTGGGTCTCAGCATACTGGGAAGAAAAAGATGATATGAGACAATTTCATTTAAAAAGAATTAGAGATTGTGAAATATTAGATATAAAGTTTAATCCTAAGGAAATAAATTTAAAATTTTAATAAGTGACATAAATAGTTCCTCTAATAGTTTTAAAATTAAGTATGAAAGACTCTTATAATAAAAACTAGATAAGAAATATTCTACAAATTTTGATAGAA
>CAOJRP010000015.1 GCA_948442015.1 uncultured Erysipelotrichaceae bacterium | reverse complement strand
GAAAGGAAATTGTCCAGTGGACAATTTAGAGCTCGCTCCGGGGAGTATTCATTAAAAAATTATTCATTTAGAAAAAGTTGTAGTATAATTAAATTTGAGGGAAGTGTTATTAATGCTAAAAGTAGAAAATTTAAAAAAGAAATTTATTCGTTATAATGCAAAAAAACAAAAAGAAGAGTTTTATGCTGATAATGGGATTTCTTTTGAAGCTCATGAAGGAGAAATTATCGGTATATTAGGACCTAACGGGGCCGGAAAGACGACACTTTTAAGAATGATTGCAGGTATTTTAGAACCAACAGAAGGTAAAATAGAGTTTGATGGTAAAAACTATTCTAAAAATGAGATAGAAATAAAAAAAAGTATTGCTTATTTATCAGGAAATACCAAAATTTATAATACTTTAACAACATATGAACTTTTAAAAATGTGTGCTGAAATTTATGAAGTAGATAAGAAAACTATCGATAAAAGAATTAAAACTATTTCTAAAGAATTAGATATGGAAAGTTTTCTCTATAATCGAATTGCTAATCTTTCAACTGGACAAACTCAAAGAGTAAATATAGCTCGTTGTTTAGTTCATAATCCCAAATATTATATTTTAGATGAAGCGACAAGTGGTTTAGATATTATTTCTAGTCAAGTAATTCTTGATTTTATTAAAAAAGAAAAACAAAAAGGGAAAACTATTCTTTACTCAACACATTATATGGAAGAAGCTGAAAATATTTGTGATTATGTTATTATGATTAATAAAGGAGTAATTATAAAAGAAGGAACACCTGAAGAAATTAAAAAAGACACAAAAAAAACAAATTTAAGAGATGCTTTCTTTGCATTAATTGGAGGAAAAGACGATGAAAAATAATTTATTTAATATGTTAAAAAAAGAATTAAGAGAAATGTTTCGTGATAAAAAATCACTTTCAATGATGTTAATTATTCCTCTTATGATACCTTTATTAGTTATTGGGATGTCAGCTTTGTTTGAGTCCCAAGTAAATAAATCAGTTGATGAATATAATAAGATTGGTTTTTCTTATGAATTAACCGAAGTTGAAAAAAACATTTTAAAAGAGTTACAAATTGAAGATAAAATACTAGATGAACAAAAACTTGAAGAAGCTTATAAAAATAATGAAATAGATTTATATATTACTAAAGAAGGTAATAAATATACTATTCATGGCGAAGATAATGAAACAACAAGTTATGCAATGTCGCTAGTTGATAATTACTTTTCTATATATAAAGAATATCTTCAAAGGGAATATTTAAGCGAAAATAATATAAGTGCCGAAGATGTTTTATCAATTATTAATGTGGAAAAAGATATTCAAGAGGTGGACAATTATTTTGCTAGTTATATCATTAATTATGCTTTCTTATTTATTATTATGGCTATAACTGTATCAGCAACTTACCCATCTACAGATACAACTGCTGGTGAAAAAGAAAGAGGTACTTTAGAAACATTATTAACTTTTCCGATTCGTAGTAAAGATATCATTATTGGCAAATTTTTAAGTGTTACACTATCTTCAATAATTACTGGAGTTATTAGTTTGATTTTAACGATTGTTTCTTTGAGTGTTGCTAATAATATGTTTGAAACTTATGAAGGAATAAACTTGATGTTAAGTGGTGAAAGTATTATCTTTGCTAGTCTAGTAATTATTGCTTATTCTTTCTTAATTAGTGGTTTATGTATTGCTATAGCAAGTCGCTCTAAAACTTTTAAAGAAGCCCAAAGTGCGCTAACTCCGTTAACATTTATATCTTTCTTTCCAGGTATGATAGCATTTATGATTAATATTTCATCATCAGCTTTATTATCACTTGTACCTTTCTTAAATTTTACGCTTTTATTTACAGATATTACCGTTGGAAATATTAATTACTTTTATATATTCTTAATGTTTGTTTCAACGATTATAATTATCAATTTAGTACTTGGAATTATTATTAAGCAATATAAATCGGAAAAAGTTCTTTTCTCATAAAAAAGGTGTTGTTACTAGCACCTTTTACTATTTTTTATATGGAAGAATATTTATATTTTAGTATATATTATTTTTTGGAAAAAATAATAATAGTTAAGTTATTAAATCTTTGTGGTTGCAATTTAAAAACTTAAGAAAAATAATATAATTTTTTTACTAAAACGATTAAATATTCTTCCGTATAGAAAATAATATATCTTCTATTTTAATTGATAAGCAGTACTAGCACTTTTACCATCACCAGATTTTATTTCAACATTTGATTTTAATGTTAGAATAGGACGAATAGCATATTTAGGGGTGATATCTTCAAAACCATTATTATAATAATATAAACGGTAACCATTTACCTCACCAAAAGTATCGACACGACGACCAACAAACCACCATTCAGAATCACTTCGTTTATTATAGTGGCGCGAAGCGAGCCAATAATCGGCCGTTTTTCCACTTAAGTCATTAGATTTCATAGTTCCGAAAACTGGATTCACTAATTTATAGTCAGACATGTATCCAATATCTCCAGCACCTTGTTTTTCTTGTGTTTCTGTAAATCCACTTTCAGTGCAAGTCCAAAATTTACATGTCATTCCATCCCATGGTGGGGATGTTTTAGAAAGCAAGCTTATATCTGTTATGGTTTGTGTTTGATTACTATATCCAATATGTCTTGTTTTTGCTACATATTTGTCATTTGTATATTGCGATGCTATTGTATTTAAAGCTCCAATAAAATTTATATATCCTGTTTTTCCACTAAAATATATTTTTTCATTTGATACATATTCTGATGCCATTTCTATTGTTCCATCTTCATTTTTCTTTATTACTCGCCATAAATTTAATTCACTTGGATTTATTGTTTGATCACTTGAGTATCCAGTTAAATCTTTAGAAATTGCATAACTTGTAGTTGTTGGAGTCATAATAATGTAATCTCCTAGCTCTACTCTATCTGTCATAGTTTTAGGTTCATTATAACACCATTTCCCTTCTGGACATTTTCCTAATTTACTATATAATTCATCTAATGAATCTTTAACATTAGTAACTTCTGTTTTCTCATTACTATATGTTATATCCTTACTATTAAATATTGTTGTTGCTGTTACTGTTGTACTTATTCCTAACATAAATGCTATTATTAATGGAATTATTATTTTTATCTTTTTCATTTTTACCTATCTTTCTAAATAAATTATTTAATAAATTTATTATTTGCATGACTTATTTTATCAACTCTTAGCCTGCATAGTTAAATATATTTCCTTTTCTTATTTGTATAAAGCGTAACTTACCTATTATCAAACTTATTTTTACCACATTCACTCCTATTCTAATATTTCTAAAATATTACAAATTTCTCCAAAATATTGTTTTTTATTATTTTACAATATATATGTTGTAATTTATTTTACAACACAAGTGTTTTAATGTCAACATTTGTGTTGTAAGAAATGATATAAAAATGACAAGGTGATATCAATGTATTATACAGACAGATTAATGTTAGCTAGGGAAAAAAGAGGTATGACTCAGACAGAACTAGCAAAAGAACTAGGAATCAAACAACAACAGTATGCTAGATATGAAAAAGGTGTTAATATCATGCCAGTAACTTATCTTCATGATATATGTGTAATATTAAATATCTCAGCTGATTTTATAGTTGGATTAACTGATGAAATGAAACCATTAAAAAAATAATACTATAAAGTACTATCTTAAAACATTCTTATTTACTAAATCTCTTTTTAAAATTTCAGGTAATTCTTTTAAAGAATCTATCCTATAATCACATATTCCATTGTCTTCGACTTCTTTATGTACCCAACAAGTCTTTATACCTATTTTATTAGGCATGACTACATCATCACGATATTTATCTCCTGTCATTAAACATTCTTCATATGTGACATTACCAATATATTCAATTAATTGACGGTAATAATCAGATTCTGATTTATTTGATGGAGGATTTGTCATATCAGCAGAAAATATTGAAATAATAAATTCTTCTGCTCCGATTCGCCTAATTTTCTCCTTGGCAACTTTCGAATCTCCATTTGTTGAAATATAAATTGGATAATCTTGTGATAATTCTCTTAGTGTTTCAACAGCACCAGGTAAGGCGACAATATTTTTTCTTAATCCTTCTTTAAATTCTTTTTGCATTGCAATTGGATTTAAATTTCTTTGGAAAAATAAAGGAAATCGCATACCTCTTTGATATTCTGCTTTTGTCTCTCCACTTACTAAATATTTACTTGGAACTTTAATTGATTTAAAATATTCGTGCCAATAATAAGAATCAAATTCTAGCCATTTTTGGAAAAGTTCTTCTTGATATGGTATTTGCAAATATTCTAAAATATATTTAAAAGCCCCACGATGATTTTCTGTATCATCAACAATTGTATCATCTAAATCGATGATAAGACATTTAATTTTAGACATAATAGCACCTCTTTGATACTAGTTAGTATAACATAAATTAAATAAATAGCTAGTTTTTTTCATATATTGAAGTATGAAAATGAAATTAAAAAAAAGAACTAATCATCTTACTTTAATTTTTTTCATAATTATTATGATAATCTTTTTAGCTGTCTTTTTTTTAAGAGAATTTAGTAATAAAGCAACAGATAAAATAATTGAAATAACAAAATTTAATTTAGATAAATATACAAGTGATGTTATTTTAATGAAGTTAAATAAAGATTTTATTAGTGAAGAAGTAGGAAGGGAATTACTAAAAATAACGAAAAACAAAGATGATGAAATTATTGCTTTAGATTATGATTTAAATAAGACTTATACTCTTTTAAACGAATTTGTTAGCAAAGTAAATAATAATGTTCAAAACTTTGATAAATTTCAAAACTTTGATAGTAATTTTAAAACAGAAAAAAATTCTTTAATAGTAAGTTACCCGTTTGGAATCTATAGTGACAACTTATTTGTTAATAATCTAGGACCAAGAATACCTGTTAAAGTCAACTTAATAAATAATTTATCTACTAATATTAAAACTAAAGTTAGTGATTATGGAATTAATTCATTGTTACTTGAAATGTATATTGTTGTTGAATTAAAACATGAAATAGTAGCTTCTAAAATATATGAAGTCGCATCTTCATATGAACTTTTAATTTCTTCTAAAATAATTCAAGGAAGTATTCCTAATTATTTTGGTGGTGTGATTGAAAAAAATAGTAGTATAATAACTGATTAAAATATGTTATACTTTTGATAGGTGAATAAAAATGGGTGATGCAGGAACAATTTTTGTTAATGAGTCGATAAATAATGCGATAAATGACTATTTTAAATTTAAAGATATTCCGACTAGTCTTATATTTAATACTTTTTCGGTTGTTGTTGCAAGAATAATTGTTCTTCTTTATGGAGAATTAGATATTGCTAATTGCTTTAAGACGATGAATGAACATGGTATGGGCGGATTTAATATGAATATTTGTAAGTTTGGTTATCCAGAAGAGGAATTAATTAAATTTAAAAATAATTTTCAAAAATATTATGAGTTAGATAAAAAAAATCAAAATCAAGCAATTAAAAGTAAAAATATTTATATGGATTTAGTTCAAAAAAATTTAATTGATATGTTCTTTTATAAGAAAGTAATGATGAATTTAAATGAGAGTGATACTAAAGAATTTTATGACTTGTTATTTACAACTAAAAGTAGGGATTTATATAAACAATCTTATGCTTTACTTATGAGTGAAGACTTTGATGAAGTTGATTATTACTTTAAATTAAAACTTTTTCGATTAGAAAATAAATATAGCTTTGTTTTATATAAATTAAATTTGCTTGATATGAAAATATATAATTTCTTTGGTTTATCTAAGGAAGTTGTTAATTCTTTTAACCAAGAACAAATAAATAAAGTTAATAAGCAGTTATTTTCTTATTTTAGTATAGAAGAAAACGAGGAGAATAAAAAAGAAAAGTTAGTAACAGCTATAAATAATACAAGGAAAAAACCGAAAATTGAGATTGTATATTAGGAGGTAAGAAAATGAAAGAGATTACAATAAATGAAAGAAAATATGAGGTTATAGAAGATGTAAAAGAAGCAATTGATGTAGAAATATTAGAAGACTTAGTTACAGATTATTTTGATGATTTTGATTACATTGTTGGGGACTTTGCTTATGGAAAGCTAAGATTAAAAGGGTTTTATGAAAGTACAAATGCTAAAGTAAGCTCTAGCAATGATATAAAAGATTTAAAAAAATATATTGAAGAAAAATGTGCTTATGGTTGTAGATGGTTTGAAATCCGAAAAAAAGATTGAAAACCTATTTTTATTTTGCTATAATAAATTGTAGAATAAAAAGAATAGAGAGGGATTAGTTATGCCTGAAAAAATTACTCTTATCAATGAATTAGGAGAATCAACTCAATCAGATATAATTTCTGTATTTAGGGTTAATAATAAAAAAATTATAATCACTACTAATAATGAAGTCGACCCAAATGGATTGACAGTTTTAAATATTAGTGAAGTTGATGGAGATAAATTAAATAGTGTTTCTGATGATAGTAATTGGGATGCAGTTAAAAATATAATGCGTTCTATAATATCTGGTACTGATAAAACAAAAGTAGAGTATGAACCAGTATTAAGTATAGCTAATATTAATAGTACGAATTCTTTTAGATATATTTCTGTTTCTAATTCGGCAGTTCAAACGATGATAAGCGACTATTCATCTAATAAACCAGTAGGTGAAACTGGTAATGCTGAACCGGTGGTTAATATAACTAATGCCCCTTCAATAAATGCTTTTAACAATTTAGAAGGAGAAGCACAAAGTAGTGGATTACCTATTAATAGTGCTATTTATCCAGAACAAAATATTAATAATGTTAATAATCCAAATGCTGTTCCAGTTGCAAATGGTATAAATATGGTACAACAACCACTAAATCAAGTTAACTTTGAACCAGTAAATAATTTAGTAAATCCAATTGACTTAATGGTTAATACTGATAATTCAAATTTTAATCAAAGTGTAATAGGAGCAGAATCGGTAAATACTACTAATATGAATTTAAATGCAATAAATCCTAATGCATCGCTAGAAGAAATAAGAAAAATAGCTATTGATAATATAACTGCTATTGTAACTAACTATGTTGATGTAATTGCTCAAAAAGAAATGGAAGCAGTAAATCAAATAAAACAAGAAAATGAAAGAAAACAACAAGAACTTTTAGCTCAAGAAGAATTAATTAAAGCTAAATTAATGGGAATGCAAAATAATTCTTATCAACAGCCTGTGAACTCTAATATGAATATGATGAACGGAGTAGTACAAGCACCACAAATGAACATGGCACCAGGACAAGCACCAATGGCTCCAAATATGTATCAGCAACAAGGAATGATGAATCAAGGAGCTATGACAACTATTCCTGATATGAATGCGATGAATGGAGTAGTACAAACACCACAAATGAACATGGCACCAAATCAAGTAGCAATGGCTCCAAACATGTATCCTAATCAAACTATGATGAATCAAGGAGTTATACCAAATATTCCTGATATGAATATGATGAATGGAACAATACCTCAAGACCAACAAGTAGCCTAAACTTAAGCATAAAACTTAAGTTTTTTTCATATTTAATAGTATGGAAGAGATTGTAAAGAATTATTATAATTTAGAAGGAATTTTTACGAAAATTAGTGAAGATTTATATTTGATTTATAGTAATGATACTTATTACTACTTTATGAAGTGCCTAAGAAACGAAGAAGAGTTAAATGATATAGGAAAAATATGTTTAGAGTTAAAAAATATTGGCATTAGATTAGATGAAATAATATTAAATGGGGAAAAGAGAGTAGTTACTAACAACTTTGTTTTAGTAAAAATTAATTTCTTTTTAGATTCTGATACTTCTTTAAAAGAAATGCTAAGATATAACGAAAAACTAGTTGTATCAAAGGGTGTTGTTAATAATTGGGCTAGTTTATGGGAACAAAAAATAGATTATTTAGAATATCAAATTGGCGAGTTGGGTCAAGATAAAGTAGAACTTATTACATCTTTTAGTTATTATATTGGTTTAGCTGAGTGTGCACTTCTTGTTTTGAAAAATGTTGAAAGAAAATACAATAAGGATACTAAACTGGTATTAAGTAGAATAAGAATTAATTATCCAAATTATGATAAAGATTATTTTAATCCCTTAAATTTTATTTTTGATAATAGAATGCGAGATATAGCAGAGTACATAAAAAGTATGTTTTTTCAAAAAGAAGATGTTTGGCCTTCTATATATGAAATATTTAAAAAGCCATATACGGTTTACGAATATAATATCTTTTATGCTAGAATGTTATTTCCTACTTATTACTTTGATTTGTTTGAAGATATTATTCTAGATAATAGAAATGGGAAAGAAATATTTACAATTACTAATTTATTAGATGACTATCAAGATTTTTTAAGTGATTTATATTTTTATCTATCTAAGTTTGCGCCTTTGGAAAGAGTTCCTTGGATAACAAAAAAGAGTAATTAAATATCAACATTAATTACTCCTTTAATTTCTTTTATTTCGCTTTGTAAAGTGGCTTCTAGGCTATTACTAATAGTTAAGTCTTGTAACTCACATTCAGCACAATGGCCACTAAGATGAACAAACACATAACCATCTTCATATTTGATAAATTCTAAATCGCCACCATCCATATTAATATATGGTCTGATACTTTCGATAATTTCAATTATCTTTTCTTCTGTTTTAGTTCTTTTTTGTTCTTTTTTCATATTGTCACCTAAATAAAATTATAGCTTATTAATTATGACAAGTAAATAAGAATTGTGATATAATAATTAAGTGAGGCGAAATATGAAGTATGATATTGGAAGTATCATCAAATGCCAAGTTACTGGAATAGAAAAATATGGAATATTTGTTAAAGTAGATGAAAACTATAGTGGATTAATCCATATTTCGGAAATATCTTTAGGTTTTGTGAGAAATATTGAAGATTATGTTTTAGTAGGTGATAAGATATTTGCTAAAGTATTAGAAGTCGATGATGAAAATATGAAGATTAAATTGTCTATTAAAGGAATAGATTATAAACATAATAAAAATCATCCTGGAACTTTAGAACAAGGAGAAGGTTTTCTTCCGTTAAAAGAACATTTAAGTATTTGGATTGATGAGAAATTAGAAGAAATGAAAGAGAATAATTATAAATAGTTATTCTCTTTTTAGTTGTTAAGATACTATAAAGTTTAAGATTTAAAAATAATGTGTTTAATTTAAGTAATGATTAATTCATAATTTTTTTCCTTTAACTACAATATAAGGTTGTTGTCTATGTTCTATTGGTAAAAACCTATCATCAAACCACATTGTAAAAAATTTAAAAGCACTAAAATATGTATATCCATCAACATAGTCATCTGTTTCATCTGATGAATCGGCAAATATCAAGATATCATTTAGAAAACTATTTTCACTTCTTTGGTCATAGCCAATTATTACTTGATAATGACCTCCATAATAAACACTTTCAACTAGAATTGGATATCCTTTTTTTAAATTATCAATTACAAAATCTCTAAATTCTTCCATAGTTTCAAAACATTTTCCATTAATACTTTTCTGCTTTTCAATACTAGTTTCGATTTCATAATTTCTATTTCTTAAAAAATCAACTATATTTTTAATCTTTGTACCTCCAGGAATTTTGCAATCAACAATATCAAATATTTCTTTTTCATTCATCGAGTAATCATTAAAATAGTTTAATATCATTAAAACTGCATTGGGGCCGCATGAGCAATTTATAGTCCATTGACGTGTTTTGAAATTGGGTAATAAAGTTAATTCTTTATCGTTTTTTAAGTTGTAAAAATCATGTTTGATATAATATTCTCTAATTGGCATTATTACTTTCCTCCTATTGGTAATATTATAACACCAATTATAAATATATAAAAACTCAATATATAAAAAATATAATCGTTGATAATTTCCATGCTTCTTTTCTTCCTTTTTTTATTTATTTCATAATATTTTGTTCCATTAGATAATTCTCTAAAGTATAAGGTGCAGAAATAACTATTGTTTCATATTTATAATATGGAGTTTCATTTTTCATCTTTGTAATTGATTAATTGCTCTTTTGATAAACATCTCATTATTTCCTCGATTTATATATCTATTTGTTAAAATTTCTTTACTATTTATATCTGAAATTATAAATATAAAATCTATTTTTTCTTTTATTAATAACTCTCTTATTTCTAAATCTGCTGAAACTAAAATTATATTTTCTGTCAGCAATAATTTTTTAAAATCTTTTAACCAATTTTTGTTGGAAAATCATTATTTTTAGTTGCCTTAAGAGCTTCGAAATTATCTATTTCATTTTATTATAGATATACTTATATTCTGTTATATCATGGTCAATGATATTATTGTAATTTTTAGCTAAATAAGTTTTACCAAGTCCTGTAAAAGCACAAATAATTTTAGCCATAATATTTTCTCCAATCTTTTTATAATTAATTAAAAATTTTAAGTATAATAAAACTCGAAATTTATTTTCGAGTTCAAAATCAACATGGTGCCCAAGGCCGGACTTGAACCGGCACGGGCTTTAACACCCGCAGGATTTTAAGTCCTGTGCGTCTACCTATTCCGCCACTTGGGCAAAGGCACTTGTCTTTTATAAGACTATTAAATTATATCTCATAAATAATCGTTTGGCAAGTACTTTTTAAGTGAAAAATTGCACTAATATTATTGACATATAAAAAAGGAGTATGTTATAATCTATTTGTCGCTGAAATATTGCGACATTTGGAGGAATACCCAAGTCTGGTTGAAGGGACTGGTCTTGAAAACCAGGAGGTCGGCAACGGCGCAGGGGTTCGAATCCCTTTTCCTCCGCCATTTTGTTTTTTATCGCGGGATGGAGCAGTCTGGTAGCTCGCCGGGCTCATAACCCGGAGGTCGTAGGTTCAAATCCTTCTCCCGCAACCATGGTTCGTTAGTCTAGAGGCCTATGACGCCTGCCTGTCACGCAGGAGACCACGGGTTCGAATCCCGTACGAACCGCCATTTTTTTGGCTCCATAGCTCAGTCGGTAGAGCAGAGGACTGAAAATCCTTGTGTCACTGGTTCAATTCCCGTTGGAGCCACCATATTGATTGATACTCGAACTTTTATGTTTCGAGTTTTAAAATGCCAAAATTTATGTTAAAATAAAAAAATATTTAGAAGTACATTGGGGGAAGAAAATGTTAGTAGAAGAATATAGTAAAATCACTAAAGAAGATGCTGATCCAAGAATTGAAAGATATCTAAAGACCAAAACAATGCAAAGACTAAAAGGAAAAGGTGTTTTTTGTGGAATGGATTATGTTAATATTGATAAGTTAAAGCCAGTAGAATATTATTCTCGTCTTGAGCACTCGAAAAATGTGGCCTATATAACTTCTATATATAGAGATTCTAGAGATGAATTTTTAAAAGTTGTTTTAGCAGGACTTTTTCATGATATTGGAACAAAGTGCTTTGCTCATGCTAATTCTTACAAAAATGGTGATATTTTAATTCAAGAAAATGATGAATTAGATGTAAAGAGTATTTTATTACAAGATGAAGAATTACTTACATATCTAAAAGAGGATGAAATTCTTTTAGATGATGTTGTTGATTATTCTAAATATCCCATCCTTGATAAGCCAATACCTGCTCTTTGTATGGATCGATTAGATGGTGGAATATTAGGAACTTGTTTATTCTGGGCTCATACTCATTCTCTTAAAGAAATAAAAGAACTTTTAGCTTTGACGGGATATTTAGAGAACACAAATGGAATGTGTGTTGATTTAACAAGTGAAAGATGTCGCAATTTTACTGGTGAGATGGTTTTAAAAGAAGGTGAAAATACAGCATGGTTTGAAGATTTTTTTGAGGCAATACATATTTATAGTAGTTTATTACTCTCTAAAGAAAGTAGATATATGATGGAAGTTTTAGGACTTGCCTTAAATTATTATGAAGATAAAGGAATTATTAATGAACAGTCATTATTTTATTTAAGTGAACAGGAAATTATTGCTAATATTTTAGATAGTAAATATAAAGATATTTGGTTAGATATTACCTCCTTTGATAAAGTAGAATATGCTAAAAGTTTAGACGAAGGTCTTTCTCTTATTTCAAAACCTAAAATAAGACAATGTAATCCTCTTATTATATCTGATCATTTGAATTTATGTGAAATAGATGGCATATCAGGAGATTTTTATCGGAAACTAAATCCCCTAGGAGAACTTATTAATCTTACTTCAAAGCCAATTCGTGGAAATTTAAGTGCTTCTACTGTCAAAAAATTATCTAAATATTTGAAAAATAATTCCTTTAGTTAGTTTTTGATAATAATATTTAAAAAAGTGAGGAATTTATAATGAATGAGAATGATAAAATAAAAAAAGCAAGAGACTTTTGTGAAAAAGTTCGTGTTTTAGCCCAAAAATATGATTTGCCATACTTTGTAGTCACCGATGGAGCAAGTTCTACTCGTAATTTTGGCTGTGAGGCTGTAAAAAATGCTCGAGATAATCATATTAAATGGGAAAAAGCAAATGGTCATAACCCTTATGAAGATTGGTCAAAAGAGGAATTAGATTTTATTACTTTTCCTGAAAATGAATATGAAGATTATCAAAAGAGACTTAATACAAACAAAATAATTTACACAACTCGTGTTTCTAACGAAGTTGGTAAGTACCAAAAAGAAAAATTTTATAATTCCATTTTTGGCCAATTAAAAGTAGTTTATTTAAAACATTTTGAAAAGATAGAAGAACATCCTTTTTATAGCGAGCTAAAAGAAGAACAAATTAAGGTAATAAAAAAATATATATTAGAACATGGATATGACTTAATTGGTTTAATTAAGATTTAATAAATTAGTCTCTTAAATATCTCCATCTTTCTTCATATGGAACATACTTTTTAATTAATTCAATTTCTTTTTCGCATTCTCTATTTATTCCAGAATTGATAAATCTATTGGGATAAATCCATCTTAATTGTTGCTTTTCTTCGTCAAATATTACTTTTGGCATTTGAACGACTTCATATTCCATAATTAATGGGTTAAAAAACTCTTCATAAATATAAGGCTTTGTTGTCGTAATAGTTCTATATTGTTTCGTCTCTATTTTGTCAAATCCTACAAAATGAACTAACAAATCATAAGTTGCTTTAGCAAACATTGTATCCAAATGTAATCGTTCATCAAATGCTCCATCATTACAAAAAGGATTACTATCATCTCTTTCTTTTGGAATAAATTCGCTATAAACCTTAAAAGTTTTTAATAATTCTTTAACTACTTTCTGCCAATCTTTAACTTGTTTGGAAAAATTGTAGAAAAAATTTTAAATATCAAGCTTGGTTTCTTTTAAATTATTTATATATTGCATTGTTTCTTCGTTATAAACTCCTGTAGTTTTCCATAAACATTTATGACTCATAAATATATTAGCATTATAATTTAGCCAATTTTGAATATCATTACCAGATAATAAACTTGCATCTATAAAAGGACTTAATTCACTATTTTTTGACGCAATCATTAATTCAAAATACTCTTGAGGAGTTAAATTTAAATTATAACACTCCATTTTATCTCCATATATTTTATGATTTTTCTTTAAGTATTCAAAGGCATAACTATCCCAAATTTCTTCTTTCGTTGGTTCATAAAAATCATCTTTTAAATTAAACTTTTTATTAATTTCTTCTCTAATGCGCTCATTTTTTTATAAACACTTAATGTCATGGTATCACTAAAAAATATTTGATTATTATATATTGAAAAACGAATAGGATAGTCATCATTTAAAAAACCATAAACATGTTCAAACCTTTCATATATATTACTATTCAAAACTCGAAGTATTTTTTCGATATCTTTAGATAAAATACATTGATAGTGAATAGGCCCAGAGTTTAAAGGTCCAGTATAAAAAACATTCCCTTTAAGATTTATATAACTTGGATAAGCCGTAAAATATAATTCTTTTAATCCTAATCTTTTAAATTCTTCATTTTCATCATTTACCATATTAAATCGATATAACTTGTCTAATTTATCTGTATTGTCTTTTGATATTGGCATTTAATCACCACCATTAAATTTATAGCTAATATAATAACATAATTTCTTTAATTTAAAAAGCAAATAATTTTTGTTACGTACTACTTAATATTTTTCTTTAAAATTATTATAAATGTAGTATAATAATTATAGAATTAACAAAATTTGGTGGGGCGTTATGGGTTTAATTGATTTGTTTAAAGAAGAAATAGAAATTGAAAATAAAGATTTATCATTTCTTAAAGTTGGAGATATCATATGGGCTAGAAGATATCGAACTGATGAGCAAAAAGAAAAAATAGAGAAAGGACATCAAGAAAGTCCTTATGTTGTAATTAAAAAGAAATCAGGTAATGTTTATGGGTTATTATGTACAAGTAATCCTCATGGAGAAGTAAAGTGGAAAATGCTTTATTACCCTCTAGGAAGACTTAATTATGATATGAAGAAAAGCTCTTTTATCTATTGTGCAAAAGTATATCGTCTAGAACCTAGTCAAATTATTGGAATAATAGGTCATTTAAGTAAGTATGATTTTAATCAATTAAAGAAACAATTATATATTTTAATTAATAGTAATTATAGGACAAAACCAAAAATTGAAAGAAAATACTTAGATTTTAAAGTTGGACTCGGCGACGTTCTTTTAAAAAATAAAGAAAAATATTATATTTATGCTTTTGATTCTAGGTATTTTTATGTTAATAAATTGAGAAAAAATCCTAAGACTAATGAAGGTATCTTAATAAATAATACGTATTATAGTTTTATATTTGCAGAGCATGAAGTGATTAGAAGAAATTCAATATATGACATAGTTGATACATTTAATTCAGGTGAAATAGAAATAATAAAAAATTATCGGATAAAATATTATGAAGAATTAAAGAAAATGAAAGAAAGTAATATTTTAAAAATTGGTGCTATTATCGAATATAAAACTGATTTGTATTATATATATGATGAAGATAATGAAAGCGTTTTTGTATATCAAATATTTCCTGAAGGAATTTTAGAATCAAATATGGTATATATTAAAATTGATGGCGAATTTTATAGAACATATTCTACTACTAATTTTATTAAAAAAGATATTTTAAAGAAATACGGATATGTTGTTAAAAGGTATACTTCCGAAGAAAAAATAGATTTTAATAATAAAAGAGATGAGATAAATAAATTATTTGAGTCTTCTAGTGAAAAAGATATAGATAATTTTTTACCAATGACAGTTTTAGAAAATGAAATCAATAAAGAATACTATTTAATAATAAGTAGAGAAGATAAGATAATAGAAGTTGTTAACATAAATGATTTTAAAGATAAGTTCTACTTTGAGCTAGAAAAAGAAAAATGCCCATTTAATTATTATAGGGTTCTATCAAAAGAAGAATACTCTTTATATTTAAAGAAAATAGAAGATTTTAAAGAAATGGTGGCAATGTTTGATAAATAAATGCAAGATATTATAGACTTCTTAAGTCAAGTGTGTTAGTATAAAAAACTAACAAGGGGAAGTTTTTATGGCTGATATAAAAAATGACTATAATTTAAGGGAACAAGCATTTTTCCTACAATTTGGTGGATATGAAGATGACTTAAAAAAGAAAATAGGAACATTTGGTTATACGTATGATTGTTGTCCTGTTAATACTATATTACAAACTGGATTATTTGGTATTTTAGAAGCTATAATTAATTTAGGACTTACTGGTCGTGAAATCAGTGATTTTTATGTTCATCGTCATGTTGACCCTTATAATGACCCTTATGAATTTACTAGAGGAATTATAAGAATAGTAGAAGGATTGTCAAAAGATTTTCTAATAAAAGAATATAGTGATTATTTTAGTGATAGCAGAATAAATGAGCTTTACTATAAAAGAGATAAAAATACTCAAATGCTATTATGTTTTTGTTATCTTAAAGATGATATGTATGAATATATTTCAAATGGCGAAGACTTATATAGTATATTTAGTGAAAGATATTATAATTTATACCATAATTACCATAATGATTATGCTTATAATTATGGAAAAGAATTTCCCAAAATAGATGGAAAACTATTTAGAGCAATCCGCTTTTTAATGAATAATGGTTATGAGTTAATGAATTTAGATAGTTTATTTGATGAACAAATAGAAGAACTAGAACTTAAACAAACAAATGGTGAAAATTTATTTATTTTAGATAAATCTTATGCTCGTGAAATGAGCGATAGTTTATTAGGATTATACTATTTTTTACAAAGGAATGGTTATAAAACATTAGATGGCGAAGAATTGTTTAATCCCACTTGTGAGAATATTATTTTTACTAATTCTAGTGATGAACAAATTGTGTTTAATCGTTCTTCTTTAGAACAAAATATAAATGAGTTTATTAAAACATTTGAGATTCTTAATGAAGATAGATTTAAAGTTGAAATTACTTCAATTTTTGATAAAAGAGTTGAAGATATAGAATTGAAATTTATGGATTTCAATAATAATCAAGAATATAAATTCATTGTTAAACGTGGTGTTTTTCCAAATATAGCTATGTCTCATGATTTTCTTGCAACAATAATAGATTACTTTAAACAAGGATTTACTTTTCAAGATGATGAAAATTTATTTGATACTAACCAAGAGTATATAAAAGTTACTGACCCTAATCTAGAAGAACAATTAATTAAACGTTCTTTATTTGAAGAAATGTTAAAAATAATTATATCTTGTAAGAAAAATGCTTTTAGTATAAATTATAGTCAATTATTTGATATGGATAGTAATATTGTTTTATTAACTGATAAAGAAGGTAATGAAGAAATTATAGAGCGTGTTCGAATAAAACATATAATGTATACATATAACTTATTAAAAACAAATGGTTATCTATGTAATGATTATAACAATTTGTTTGATGAGAAAAAGCTTTATATTAATGTTTATGATACCCAAAATCAAGAAAGAGTTCTTAGTCGTAAACAAATATATAAAATTGTAAAAATACAACAAATAATTAATGAAAATGACATTTATTCGTATAGTTATTATTCTAAATCTTTAGATTTGTCTGATAGTGAGAAAGATTTATTAATATCACTATTAAATGATTATCATTTTAAAGAGAAATTGTTTCAGTGGCTACCTTACACTGCTAAGAAATGGATTCCTTCTTCAGCGGTAATTAGTAAAATACCAAAAGAGCAAAGTCGCCTTTACTTTTATAACAATAATTTTAAACGACTTGGACTATTAAAAGAAAAGTTTCATGCTGATACTTACGAAAAAACAGAAGGAATAGTTTCTTTAGGATATATTTTAGGATTATTCGACTCTAAAGAATCGGTTAGTAAAAAAGCTATGGAGTATATCATTGAACATTTTCTTAATAAAGGTGTAACAGCTTTAGAACTTCATAAAACTTATGGTGCTATAGATTTAAGTAGAGGATTTAATAAAAATTTTGCGGACTTTTTTATGAGGCATTATGCTTTAAATAAAGAGGCTTTTGTTGAAGATGAACTACAAACAGATATGACAGGAGATTTATTTAAAAGATTTGATGAAGTTTTGGAAAATCGTCCTGAAAAGAAAATAAAGACAAGAACAAGAAATAAATTATTAACTCCACAAGATGCTATTTCTTTTATAACTACTTTTGAGATAGATGAAGAATTACTTGGAGATAAGATAGAAGATGAACGCTATATTAATTTAGTTCAATTATTAATGAAATTTGGAGCAAGCGAAGAAGAGTTGATGTGGGCAATAAAACTTTATGAACAAGCTCTAGCAATTGATGAAAAAGATGTTGTAATTCCCAATATTGTGGATTTAAAAGGAGATTTGATGAGATTTAATACCATCTTAAAGAGTGACCCTCATCCATTTCTTAGTGGGAAGAAAACCAATTGTTGTTCAAGATATGGTGGTTATGCTCAAGACCGTTTAGAGCATGCAATAACAGATATCAACTGGCGCTATATAACTTTTACTTCACTAAATAAAACTTTCTTTGATGGATTAGTTTGGTATGATAAAAAGGAACAAGTTGTTTGTATTGATAATGTTGAGGGACAATTTAGTAAAGTTGATAAAAATAATCCTCGTTCTATTGCTTTAATGACAGATACTATTATTCGTTATGCTGATGGTATTTACGAAGCAATGAATAATTTGAAAATTCCTTGTCAAAAAGTCAATGTTGGCAAAGATGATGGAACAGCTTCTTGGGAAATATTTGAGTACGCTAGGGAACAAGGTTTAATAGTTGAGGATAATAAACCTTGTAGATATCTAGAAAGGAATGGCATTTCAACAGATGCTCATAGACAATTTACAATAACAAGTGCTGAAGTACTAACTCTTAAAAGAAAAAGTTTGTGGTAATCTTTTAAAATAGTATGGTAAAATTATATTGGTGATATGATTAGTTTATATGATAAATATTTTTTAATAACTTTTATAACTATTTTAATAACAAGGATATGGGTTTATATTTTTAATAAACCAAGTCCAACTATTAAAAATTTTAGAATTCATCACTATATGTATGGACTATTTTTTATAGTTTTACTTTTTGGTCTATCTAGATTTTATACAAATATATATTTATTAGCGATTAGTACAGGTATTTTTTTAGATGAAATAGGATTTATTATAATTCGCGGTAAAAGTCATGAAGATAATTATAGTCCAAAATCTTTTATGTTTTTATTATTATTTATATTACTTTTATTTGTTTTTAGAGGAGTTATTGTAGATTACTATTTAAGCATATAATTTATATGTAATATATAATATGGATTAACAAATTAAGCAATCGCTTAGTACTACGTTACACTGTTTATAGAATATAGGGAGATTATTAAAAAAATGCTTAATTTGGGTATGAATATAAGGGCTTTTTCCTTATAGAACTTAGAGGAACTGGAGATATTGGAAAAATAAATTTGATTTTTGAAAAAGCAAAGAAAATGAAAAATAAAATCTAGTTTTTAAAAGAATAAATTGATTTAAAAAAATTAATAAAAACCATTGACAAGTAGATAAATGTATTATAAAGTGTAAACAATGATTCGAATGTACGAAGGTAGGATATGATATTATGAACTAAATTTATTTAAAAGGGATGGTTTTGATGAAAGAAAAAAAGAATGAAATTATTTTATTTGAAAATCAAGGAGTTAAACTAGAAGTAAATATGCAAGATGAGACAGTGTGGCTTATGCAACAACAAATGGCTGAATTATTTGGTCGAGATGTAAAAACTATAAGTAAACATATAATAAATGTTTTTAAGGAAGAATTGAATGAAAAAAGCAATTCGCAAAAAATGAGAATTGCAAATTCTGATAAACCAGTTTCTATTTATAATTTAGTTACTATTATTAGTGTTGGTTATCGTGTTAAGTCTAAAAATGGTATATATTTAGAAAATGGGCGAATAAGAAAAAGATGTGATTATAGATTTAGTAATGAACTTTTAAATAATGATTAAGCTTATTTCAGTAGTAAATTGCGATTTTACAAAAGATTTAGATATATATTTTGAAGTTATCTCAATAATAAACCAGTAAGTTAAGAATATAATTATATATGAATAACAACAATATTTTTGAAGAAATTAAAAGATTAAATTTTGAAGATTTTCTATGGATTGTGTTTATTTTTCTATCTATAATGAATATTTATGGTGATTATAATGAAAAAGAATTTTTAAAGACAAATAGAAAAAGTTTTAAAGATAGTGCTAATAGTATTTTTGAATTGACTATTATAGTTACATTTTTAATATATATTTATTTTTTTGTTAGAAATTATAATGCTTTAGAAAAAGCTACAGAGGAACAGAAAAACTTATATGCGATTAAATTGTTAGGAAGTAGTTTACTAATAGCTGGAGTTCTTTGTTTATTATATTTCCAAAGGAAGCAAAGAGATTTTGTCGGCTCACCAGCTATATAAAGAAAATGAATTATTTATGATTTGTTCTTTTTTTGCTATAATGAATGTATATAAAGATAGGAGAATTAATTATGTCAGTATTGGTAAAAATAAAGCAAAAATCATTATTTAAGAAAAAATTAAATGTTGAAGCTATTATTAAATTAACAAACTTATCTTATGGGGTTTGTGATGAAAATTATCGTCTTATTAATAATGAAGTAGGAAATCATATTTTACTTTATGATGAAAAACATCTTGCAAGAGGAATAGATTTATCACAAGAAGGTGATGATTTTATCTTTTTATTAAGTTTACCAACTACATCAAGTGAAATAAAAACATTTTATGAAATAATTGAAAAAGTATGTAATGAATTAAAAACAAAAAATTATATAAGAGAAGAAGAAAAAGTTAATTTAAAAGAAAATGCTAAATTTATTAAGGATGATGAAGAAGGTAGTGTTTATGGATTAAAGACAATAGAAGAAAAAATTAATCAAGATAAATATAATAGATTTGAAATATTTGGAGTTTATAATCCGATTTCTATAGGTTTGAAAGAAATAAGTCAAATTGCTAATAATTTAGATAATTTTGAAAAATATTTGCATGAAATTCAATCTATCGATGTTTATTATGCAGCACCTAGAATATATAAAATTAAAGAAAAATTAGTAGGAATATATGCAATAGGTCCTAATATATCAAGTGTTGTTCCAACAAGCCCATATATAATTTTAAATCAAATTCAAGGAATAGAAGAATGGTATGTAATGTTGGGAGAAGGTAAAACAATTAAGTATGATGATTTTATAAATAATATTAAACATAAAAAATACTATGATTCTAATCATGTTATTGTAACTTTGAACGATAATGATATTGCTGAACTAATAGATAAATATTTTATAAAAGTTTAGTTAATAATTTTAGGAACTTGTGAAATAATTTTATATACTAAATAAATATGAAATGAGGAATGGTTATGGATTTAATTTCGAAAAAATTTGATGAGTTAACAAAAGAAGAATTATATGAAATATTAAAAGCAAGAGCAAAAATATTTGTTGTAGAGCAAAACATCTGTTATTTAGATATGGATGATATTGATTATAATAGTTTGCATTGCTTTTTTATGGAAGAAGGTCAAATTATAGCTTATTTACGGGCTTTTTATGAAGATGATAGTAAAAAAGTTGTTAGAATTGGGAGAGTTTTAACTATTGAGCATGGTAAAGGTATTGGTAAAACTTTGTTAAGTGAAAGTTTAAAAGTTATAAAAAATAAAATGAATTGTACTAAGATATGTGGGCATTCCCAAAAGCATGCTTTAACTTTTTATGAACAATTTGGATTTAAGGCAGTATCTGGTGAATTTTTAGAAGAGGGAATCATTCATATTGCAATAGAAAAGGATTTATAAGTTGTAGAAGAATTAATTAGCATACCAATAGAATATTTGTTAAACTATTTTAGTAACTAATTATCAAAAGTTATTCCAGTGTACTGGAATAACTTTTTTGAAACTTTTTTCATTAATTTACGACTATTATAGTGAGGTGAACAAAATGATTAATCAAGAAACCTTAAAAACATTTGATGAACTTTATTATGCAACTTATCAAGATATTTTAAAATATGTAGTAATAAACTGCTCCAATATTGAAGATGTTAAAGATATTGTTCAAAATGTCTATTTAGATGTTTTAAAAAAGTTAGATAAAAATAAAACTTTAATTAGCAAAGCTTATGTAATGGGAATAGCAAAAAATAAAGTTAAAGATTATTACAGATTTAATTATAAAAATAAATTAATGTCCTTATTTTCTAGTACTAATAAAACTGAAATTGAACTAATAGATACTATAGAGGCAAGTATTAATTTAGAAGAGGAATTATTAAAAGAAGAAAATATAAACTTTATTTGGACTTACCTAAAAAAGCAAGATGTCATTATATCTAAAATATTTTATCTTTATTATTACATGGACTATAATATTAAAGAAATTGCAAAAGTTCTTAGTATCAGTGAATCAAATGTTAAAAATTATTTGTATAGAACATTAAAAAAAATTAATGCTCTAATGAAAAGGAGTGAAGAAAGTGTCTAAAAAACAAATAATGAAAAAAGTATTTGATAAAGAATTTAATATTAATGTTATGAGAAGTCAAATACTTAAGAAAAATGAAAGGAAAATAAGAATGTTTAAAATTGTAAAATATGCATTACCTGTATGCACAATACTAATAATTGGTAGTATATGTATGTTCAATAATAGTAATAATTCATTATTAAAACTTAATAATTCAAACAAAGAAGAATATAAAAATATAGTTGTAAATAAAATTGATAATTTAGGGGCAGCTAAATTTGATGCAGATATTAAAACAATACCTAATGAGAAAATAAATATTTCAGAATTAAATAACCTTAGTATTCCAAATGATTTAAATATATCTGATAAATATAGTATATATTCAAGAAAAGACAAGACAAGTGACTATAATATTTTGAATTGTTATGTTTATGAATACTACAAAGAAGATTCACTAAGAAGTATTAGAATAGCTTTTTCGGATAAAAATAAACCTATTAGAGATTATTACTTTAGTGAAGAAAAAGCAAAAAAATCAAAAATAAATAATAATGAATTAACTATTTACCAATATGAAAAAAATTATTTTATCGAATTTAAATATAAAGATTATAATTTTGATATTGAAACAAGTAATATTTCTTTTGAAGAATTAACTAATTTATTAGAAACAATAATTAAGTAAAATAAAAATGCATGTTCTATTAATTTCAAACTTATATAACTTCTTATATAAAATTTGCAAAATGTTTAATCAATTCTTTTATGGTAATTTATATAATTTTAAACTAACAAAATTTAAATTTATGTAAGAAATGTCAATCTAATGAGTAAGTAAATTTAAAAAAATTTATCTAATTTAGAGTCCATTTTAATTAAATTTATACCAGAATGTTAGTATCTAACAAAAAAGTGCATACTTACTTTTTATTTTTTCTTGTAATACAATTTAATTGTCGAAAGAAAAAGTGCACGAATCATTAGACAAAAATTAGGAGGAAAAGAAAATGGAAAACCAAAAAATTAATTTAGAAAAAGGGTATGTTTTGGTTTATGATTTTGGAGAAATAAAAGTCCATAATTATAATACATGTGATTATATTAGTGACCAAGTAATTTTACTTGAGAAAAATAAAAAGATTGTTGTTATTGAGTCCCCGGCATTCTATGATAACAATATTGAATTAGAAAATTATATTAAGTCCCTTGAAGTGACGTTAGATGGAGTGTTACTATCTTATCATATGGGTGGAGGAACATTTGCAAGTAATGCCAAAAAATATGCGACACATAATGCTGATTTGTATGGACATGTTGGTGGAGGAAAAGCATTAGTTGATAACTTTACAAAGACATTTGGAGAACCTTTTGATAATAATATTCATAGGGTAACTGATTACATTGGTGAGGGTAAACTTACTTTAGCAGATATAGAAATGAATATTATTCCTACAAATGAAGGTTATGACATTGAAATACCAGAAATCAATTCGATTTATACTCATATGTTAGGTAGTGAAAGTCATTCCATTATTGCAGGAGTAGAACATGCAAATACTATGATTAATACATTAAAAGGATATATTGCAAAAAACTATAATTTGATTTTAACATCGCATTATATTCCTGAAGATATTAAAGCAGTTACTGCAAAAATATCATATATTGAAACTTTATTAAATATTGCTAGCGACTCAAATAGTGCCTTAGAAATGATAGAAAAAGTAAAGATAGAATATCCTGAGTATAGTGGACTTAATTATCTTGAAATGACAGCTAACTATTTCTTTGAAGAAGTGAAGTAAAATTCACTTTTTTGATACTTACTAAAAAGTACGTACTTACCTAAATTATTATATAATGATATAGTATTATTAGGAGTTGATAAAAATGGCTAAGGTATATACAAGTTGTCCTGTTGAATATACAGCATCGATTATTTCTAATAAATGGAAAATTATAATTTTAAGGGATTTAATTACAGGGACAAAAAGATATAATGAGCTTAATCGGTCAGTAGTAGGAATATCAGCAAAAGTACTGACTCAAAACTTAAAAGATTTAGAGCAAGATGGAATTGTAAACAGAAAAGTATATCCTGTTGTTCCACCAAAAGTAGAATACTCCCTAACTTCCAAGGGACAAGAACTAAAAAGTGTTTTAGATGCAATGCGAGAGTTTGGCTTAAAGTATAAAGATAAATAATTAAAAATTTATTCTTATATCATTCAACTAGAAGTATTAACAACTTTTAGCTTTTTATTATTGACAAAACTAATTTGATTAGTTAATATATTAATATAATTAGTTAAAGGAGAACAATATGGTAAAAAATAATATCAGTGAGGAACTTATTATCGAAACTTCTGCTTCTATTGCCAATAAAATTGGCTTAGATAATTTATCTTTAAAAATAGTCGCTGAAGAATTAAATATTAAATCACCATCTTTGTATAATCATGTAACAAGCCTTGAAGAAATAAAAAGGCATTTGATGATTTATGGTTGGAAACAACTAGAAGAAAAAATGCTTGAATCTGCTGTTGGTGTAGCAGGTTATGAGGCTTTAAAAAATATGTGTAATGCTTTTTATCTTTATGCTACAAGTAATAAAGGAGTTTTTACTGCTATGCTTTGGTATAACAAGTATGATAATGATGAATTAGAAAATGCAACTACAAGATTATTTAAGATGTTATTCAAAGTAATGCGACCTTTAAATATTAGTGATGATAATATAAACCATATAATAAGAACTTTAAGAGGATTTTTAGAAGGATATTCCTTACTTGTAAACAATAATGCTTTTGGGAATCCTTTATCAGTTAAAGAAAGTTTTGATTTATCATTAGAAATAATTATGAATGGCATAAAGTCTTTAGAAGGAGTAAAATAAAATGAATGAATATATAAATTTAACATTAGAAAATATTGATGATGAACACATATGTTGTGCTATTGGGGATAAAAAACATCAAAGTGGTGTGGATAGTAAAAAAGAATGGATAAAAAGTAAACTTGCTGATGGTCATGTCTTTAGAAAATTAAATGCTCGTGGGAAAATATTTATTGAGTATGAACCTGTTGAAACAGCTTGGGTACCAATAAGTGGAAAAAATTATGAGTATATTTATTGTCTATGGGTTGCCGGTAGTTTTAAAGGTAAAGGAATTGCTAAAGAACTACTAGAATATGCTATAAATGATTCTAAAACAAAAGGAATGAGTGGAATATGTACCTTAACTTCTAAAAAGAAGAAACCTTTTATCGGAGAAAAACAATTTTTTCTTCATTATGGCTTTAAAGTAGTCGATGAAATTGGTGATTATGAGTTGTTGGCTTTACAATTTGATGAAAACGAAACACCTAAATTTAATGATAATGCTAGAAAGATGAAAATAGATAAGGAAGATTTTACAATTTATTATAGTAATCTATGTCCTTATGTCGAATATGAAGTAAAAGAATTATCTGCATATGCTAAAACTAAGAATATAAAAATTAATTTTATAAAAATTGATACTTTAGAGAAAGCTAAGAATGCTCCATGTGTATTTAATAACTGGGCTAATTTCTATAAAGGAGAGTTTATATCTAATACAATATTAAATGCTAATGCATTTGAAAAATTGATAAGTAAATAGTATGGAATTTATTAAAGCTAAAACGATACTTACTAAAGTAAAGTATGGGGCAGAGTGGTATGGTATTGATTACAATATGAATTTATATAGAGGTTGTCCTCACAAATGTATTTATTGTGATAGTAGGAGTAGTTGCTATCATATAGATAATTTTGATGTAGTTAGAGGAAAAGTTAATTCTTTATCTATTTTAGAACAAGAACTTTCTAAAAAGAAAGAGAAAGGTGTTATTGGAATTGGTTCTATGTCAGATACTTATAATCCATTTGAAAAGGTTTATAAAATTACTAGAGGGTCATTAAAACTTATAGCAAAATATAATTTTGGAGTTTCTATTGACACAAAAAGCGATTTAATTTTAAGAGATATTGATTTATTAAAAGAAATAAATGCTAAAAATAGTGTTATTGTTAAATTTACTATTACAACTCCAAATGATGACTTGTCGCAAGTAATTGAACCAAATGTCTGTGTATCTTCTAAAAGATTACAAGCTATTAAAACGTTATCAGATAGTGGAATATTTGTAGGCATTATGATGAATCCTGTTCTTCCATTTATTACAGATAAGGAAGAGGATATAAAAACATTAGTAAGACTTGCATACGAAAATGGTGCTAAATTTATTCATACTTTTATGGGAATGACTTTAAGAGGAAATGAAAGAGATTACTATTTTCAAAAATTAGATGAATATTTTAAAGGACTTAAAGAAAAGTATATCAAATATTATGGTGATAGATATAACTGTATTGTTCCTAATTATAAATATTTATTTAAGGTATTTGTTGATGAATGTAATAAGTATGGGATTTTATATAAAATGAGTGATATAATTAAAGCATATAAAAAAGAGATTATAGGTAGTGAACAACTAACATTATTTTGATAATTCAATAAAAAAATGTATTGAGTGAATTAGATGAAAAAAGATAAACATAACGTGCTAATAAGTTCTTAAAATAAGTTTTATTTATATAAATGCAAAAGTTATAAATTTGACTTGACATACAAACATTTGTATTATATATTTAATTAAGAAGAGAAAAAACTATTTGGTTTTTTAATACAATAAATTCTTTACCTTAAGTATGAGATATATGAAATGAATTAAGTAGTGAAGAACAATTATTTTATTATCAATAATAAAGTTGGGAGGAATATGATATGAGTAATAAAATAACAGCAACATTAAATGTTAAAGATAATTTAATAAATATAATGAAAGTGAATAACATTGATTATATTTCTTTAACTGATTTAGCAAGATTTAAAAATTCTAATAATCCCGGGGATGTTATTATAAAATGGATTAGTAATAAAAATTCATTTGATTTTTATTGTCTTTGGGAAGAATTATTTAATGAAGATTTTAAACTAGCGGAATCTCGCGAGTTTAAAAATGAATCAGCAAAGCAATCATTTACTATGAGTCCATCTAGATGGATTAATATGTCAAATGCTAAAGGCTTTGTTAGTAAAAGAGGAAAGTATGATGGAGGAACTTTTGCTCATCCAGATATTGCTTTAGAATTTGCCTCATGGCTTGATACGGCATTTAAACTCTATTTAATACAAGAATTTGAAAGACTAAAACAAAACGAAGGTTATCAAAATGAAATTGAGTGGTCAGTTAGAAGAAGTTTATCAAAAACAAATTATAAAATTCATACTGATAGTATAAAAGAGAATATCGTTCCTAAACTAACAGAGAAACAAAAAATGTTTGTGTATGCAAATGAGGCGGATGTAATTAATGTAGCTTTATTTGGTTTAACTGCAAAGGAATGGAGAGAACAAAATCCTGATTTAAATGGTAATATAAAAGATTATACAGATATTATTCATTTAGTAGTTTTAAGTAATCTTGAAGTTTTAAATGCAAGTATGATTGATAATAATATTTCTCAAAAAGAAAGGTTAGAAAAATTAAATCAAACTGCTCGAAAAGAATTAGAAATATTAGTAAATGATAAAAATATTATTGGTATTACGGCATTAGATAAAAAAAGCAATCAATTAATAGCAAACAAATAATATATCTTACTTTGTTTTATTATATCTAAATCAACATTATTTTACTAACTCAACTTTCAGTTCGTGTTAATTATTGGAAATTTAAGATATAGTTTTTATTGTGAAAGGAGAAAATCTAAATGAATCAAATTAAAATAGGTGAATTTATAAGTTTAAAAAGGAAAGAAAAGAATATAACACAGAGTGAATTAGCTGAAAAATTAAATATAAGTGATAGAGCAGTTTCAAAATGGGAAAATGGTACTTGTCTACCTGATGTTAGCAATATGATTCTTTTATGTGAAATACTTAATATTTCAATTAATGATTTATTTAGTGGTGAAGTTGTAGATATGAAAGAAAATGAAAAAAGATTAGAAGAAAACTTACTTGAAATGACACAAATTAAGGAACAAAGGGATAAAGAATTATTAGTATTAGAAATATTTATTGGGGTAATTGTTTCTATAAATATGGCTATTTTTATTCTTGTTGCATCTTTAATTACTATGCCAAAATGGTTAATTGTTGCTTTAATAATTATTGGAATTATTCCGTTTGCAATTGGTATAAGTTATGCTATAAGAATAGAACAGATAGCAGGTTATTATGAATGCAGTAGTTGTCATTATAAATATGTTCCAACATATAAAAAAGTATTATTTGCTAGTCATATTAATAGGAAAAGAAAAATGAAGTGTCCTAAATGTAATGAGAAAACATGGCACAAAAAAGTTTTAACTAAATAACTTTATAAACTTATTATAATTTAAAGAGCAAATTATGTTGTTAATGATTTGCTCCTTTTGTTATAATAAGAGAGAGAAAAATAGTAATTTGTAGAGGAGAATATATAATGAATAGTGTATTAGAATTTGCTAATAGAGAAGAATTTAGAAACTGGTTATCTAAAAATTGTTTATCAAATAATGGTGTTTGGCTTTTATTTAGAAAATCTGGAGAACCAAAGACAATAAAAGCAAGTGAAGCACTTGAAGAAGCATTATGTTTTGGCTGGATTGATGGTCAGATAGAGAGCATAGATGATAAAACTTATAAAAAATATTTTTCTATGCGTAGAGATAAAAGTAAATGGTCCGAAAAAAATAAAAACTTAACTAAAGTTCTTGAAGAAAAAGGAATTATGACGGAATATGGTAGAAAGAAAATAGAAGAAGCAAAATCTAATGGACAATGGAATGCTCCAAAAACCTTGGAAATTACAGAAGAACATATCAAAGAACTATCTTTTATATTAAAAAAATATGAACTTGCATATAACAATTTTCAGATAATGTCCCCATCAGTAAAGAAAACCTATGCTAAGGCATACTTTGATGCTAAAACAGAAGATGGAAGAAAAAATAGAATTGCTTGGATGGTAGATAGACTTAATAAGAATTTGAAACCAATGTAATAACATATAAATTACAATTTGAAAGTGAGATGATTATATGAAAATAATTGTAAGAAAGGCAAATGAAGTTGATCGTGAATCTATTGCTTTATGTATATCAGAAGCATTTGAAAAAGATTTTTCAGTTTTATGTAAAGATACCATTACTACTGCAAAAGCAATTAGTAGTGGTATTGTAATAAATAAATTTTATGTAGCGGAAATTGATAATAATGTTGTTGGTGTTTTAGCAATTTCAAATTGTAATGGTCGTGCAGTTATAACCGATAGTTCATCATATAAAAAATATTTTGGCTTTATTAAAGGTATTATTGCAAAGATGGTATTAAAAGAAGAATTTGAATCAAAGTTAGATTATCCAGTAACAACAGGATATATAGAATTTGTTTCAGTAAAAAAAGATTACAGAAGAAAAGGTGTTGCAACTACTTTAATAAAAGAAAGTTTAAAATTAAGTAGTTATGATGACTATGTACTAGATGTTACTGATATAAATATTTCAGCAATAAATTGTTATAATAATTTAGGTTTTGAAGAATATAAACGAGTTAAAGAAAAGCATGGCAAACAAAAAGGCTTTAATGAAAAAATTTATATGAAATATAAAAAAGTGATATAAATTACATTTAATGTGGAGGTGTTAATTTTGGAATATACTAAATTAGAATTTGAAACAGCTTTTAAAGATAAAGAAATGATTCCCTTAAAATATACTGGCTATGGAGAAAACGTATCTCCCGAATTTAGAATTAAGAATTTGTCAATTAAGGCAAAAAGTTTAGTAATAATTTTAGAAGATTTAAGCCATCCAATTAAGAATTTTACTCATTGGATTGCTTGGAATATAAAAGCAGATTCAATTATTCCCGATAACGTTGGAAGTATGGATAATGTTAGACAAGGCATTGCTTATGGCTTACATAAATATAAAGGAGCAAAACCACCAAAATTTCAAAAACATAATTACAGATATTCAATTTATGCATTAGATACTATTTTAGAATTATCACCTAATACTATGAAAAAGAAATTATTAAAAACAATGCATGGTCATATTTTACAAAAAGGAACTATCGAGGGCTACTTTGAAAGATAAATTATAGGAGGACTTAGTTTATGGAATTGGTTAGTGTTGGAGAGAAGACTTATTATATAAAAAATGCTACTAATATTGGGATATATAAAATAGATGATAAAAATGTCTATATTATAGACACAGGAAATGATAAAGATGCAGGAAAGAAAATATTAAAAATTACTGATGAGCAAGGGTGGAATGTTTTAGGCATTATAAATACCCATTCAAATGCCGACCATATTGGAGGCAATAAAGTAATACAAGATAGAACTAATTGTACTATACTTGCTAATAATATTGAAAAATCTTTTACAGAATTTCCTATATTAGAATCATCTTTTTTATATGGCGGATATCCCTTTAAAGATATTAGAAATAAATTTTTATTAGCCAAAGAGTCTGTTGTAGTGCCTATTTATAACAACTTACCTGATGGACTAGAGTATTTTTCTTTAAGAGGACATTTCTTTGATATGATAGGAATTAAGACAAGTGATAATGTATATTTTTTAGCAGATTCCTTGTTTAGTGAAGAAACAATTACCAAATATCATTTATTCTTCATATATGATGTAAAAGAGTTTTTGTATACCTTAGATTATTTGGATACTTTAGATGGAAGTTTATATATTCCGTCACATTGTGAGGCAACGAAGAATATTTCCTCTTTAATAGAACTTAATAAAAATAAAGTGAATGAAATTATGGATAAACTATATGGTGTTTGTCAAAAAAAGATTACTTTTGAAGATATATTGAAATACATTTTTGATGAATATAATTTAACAATGAATGCCAATCAGTATGTTCTAGTTGGGAGTACAATAAAGTCTTATTTATCCTATTTACTAGATGAAAATAAACTATGCTATGAATTTAAAGATAATAAAATGTTTTTTAAACAAGTTTAATTAAATTACATTTTGAAAGTGAGGTATTATAATGATTATCCTTGGAATACTTTTCTGTGTTGTGGGAGTTTTCCTTATATCCAAACGATTTATTTATATATTTTTAGGAAAATGTGTCAAAGGTATTATTATTGGGTATGGTGAACCAATTAAAAGTTATAAAGGAATTGAATCCTATCCTTATAAAGTTAAGTATAAATATGATGATAAAGAATATATAGCTTATTCAATAGAAAGTGTGACTACTTCTTATAGTAATTTTCCTAACAAAAATTTACGAAGAGAAATAACTGTTTATTTTAAAAAAGATAAACCTGATGTGGTAACTATAAAAGAATTAAATAGCACTTTAATTATTGGCATTTTGTTTTTAATAATAGGTATGTTAGGTATTGTGTTATAATTATTTTAGGAGTTAGAGTTTATGAAAGAAAATAAATTAGAAAATTTTATCTGGATTATATTTGCTAGTATTGGGGCAATATTTGTTATAGTTGGTCTAGTTTTATTTGGTAATATATTTAATTATGAGAATAAAGTAGAAACAGTTGGAACTATTACAGAGATATCTTCACATCATGGAAATACTAAACATAATAGAAATCATGAAGTGTTTGTGTCATATAATGTTTTGGAAACGGAATATGTTTCAAGGTTAAATAGTTATTCTTCTAGTTTTTATGAGGGGAAAGAAATAAATATATATTATGATAAAGATAATCCTAATAAAATAGGAGTGAAATCTTTAGATTTGTTGTTTTTGATTTTCCCAGGAGTAGGATTATTATTTTTAACAATAGGAGGAACAGGAATATTAGTAAAAATTAGGAAGAAAAACTTTGAAAAAAGATTAAGAGATAATGGAAAACTAATAAATGCTAATTATATAGAAACAGTTTTAAATACTTCTTATCGTGTAAATGGGAGATGTCCATATAATATTATTTGTGAATGGAATAATTCGTTAGATAATAAAAAATATATATTTAAAAGTAAAAATATTTGGATAAATCCAGAAAAGATAATTGAAGAAAAAAATATTAAGCAATTTCCTGTGTATATTGATGAAAATAATATAAAGAAATATATCATTGATATAGATGTTCTAACAGATGATATAGTAGATTTAAGATAAGAAAATAAAACACAAGCTATAGTTTATTTTAGAATTGGAACAAAAGATGTTAAAATATTACAAAGAGACAAAGAATATAAGAACAACTTAAAACAATATACAAGAAAAGATGGGGTATTACTTTGGATACAATAGGTTTTTATAGGGGAAAGTGGAAAAAGAGCATTAGTATAGGGATAGTAGTTGCCTTTTTTTCATTTTTAATAATTGCATATCTAGTTTAATAAAAGGAAGTAGCCTTGTGAAATGGAGCTAAATTATGAGAAAAAATTATTTAGATAATTTAAGAACAATTATGATTTTACTTTTATTCCCTGTACATACTTTTATGATTTGGAATAACTATGGAACGAAATTTTATGTTTGGGCAGGAGAAAATAAGTTATTAAGTTCATTAATTATTATAGTTAATCCTTGGATTATGGCATTATTATTTGTTATAGCAGGGATGTGTGCAAGATATTCATTAGAAAAAAGAAGTGTGAAAGAATTTGTAAAAGAACGATTTTCTAAACTGCTTATTCCTTTTATCGGTGGAATAATGCTGCTAGTTCCCATACAAACTTTATATGCAAGAAAATTCTTTTTCGGATATAATGGAAACATTTTAAATAATTACAAATACTTTTTTACTCATTTTACAGACTTAAGTGGCAATGATGGGTGTTTCACACCAGGGCATTTATGGTTTATATTATTTTTGTTTATAATTTCTCTTTTAGCTTTAGTAATAATAAAATATCTCCCTTATGAAAAAGTTTCGGCTAAATTAGAAAAAATAAGTATAGTAGGAATAATTTTGTTATTTGTACCCATCTCATTAATGGCATATATTGGTGCTTTTGGTGTATATAGTTTTGGAAGATATTTCACGTTGTATTTATTAGGGTACTATTTATTTACTAACGAAAAAATTATTTATAAACTTGAGAAGAATAAAAAATTAATTTTAGGATTATTTTGTTTGTTTCAACTAATGTTAGTAATTGCATATTATAATTTTTCTTACTATGGAGATATATTCGTAAACTTTGTTGGATGGTTGGGAACATTATCTTGCATAATTATAGGTAAATTGTGTTTAAATAAAGAAAGTAAAATTACTAACTATTTTAAAAAAGCATCATTTTCAATTTATATTTTACATTTACCAGTTTTAGTAATAGTAGGATACTATTCTTTAATAATAACAAATAATATTGTCTTGCAAATATTGATGATTATTTTTGGTAGTTTTATAATAACTTTATTAGTTTATGAGATTATCAAAAAAATTCCTATTCTAAGAAAGATTATAGGAATTAAGTAAATTGTATTTTATTGCTTTGCATATACTATATTTATGTCGCTTAAAAAAACAAATCTTGCTATAATTTGCTTTCTATTTATTTTTTCTTTTTTTCTTTTTGCTCCACCAAGTACCAGTTAGTGAACAACTTCCTCCAATACATATTAAACCGATAAAAATTATCCAAAATTCCATATTCTACCTCCTAAAATTTTTTCATGATAAATACTTCAATTATAAAAATAATAAATGTTATTAAACCTGTTAGAATAGCTAACAATATTTTTTGATAGTTTCTTTTTCCAATTTCTTGTTGTACTTCTTCATAAGATAATGATTTATTTTCCATAAAAGCAATAATCTCTTTATATGTCTCTATATCATTATTCTTTTTGAATTTTTCAATGATTGTTGCTGTTATAAGTGTTATTACAAAAAATAATGCCCAAATAATAACTCCAATATATCCATCAATGCTAAATAATGGGTAGGCACTAAACATAAGAATTAGCATTTCTGCTAGAAAAATATAACTCATTATATTAAATTTTTCTATTTTCTCTTTACTAACTATCTTCTTCATCTTTTCCACATCTCCTTTTATAAAATCATCTAGAGTTACATGAAAAATGTTAGACAACATAGTTAAACTTTTTATATCAGGATAACTTTTATTTGTTTCCCAATTAGATATTGTTTGTCTTGAAACAAATACTTTTAATGCTAATTCATCTTGTGAAATATTT
>CAOJRP010000014.1 GCA_948442015.1 uncultured Erysipelotrichaceae bacterium | reverse complement strand
AAAAATAAAATCAATTTTTTGTAGAAAATACTTGATTTTATTATAGGAGGAGGAATTTGTTATAAAAGTAACAAATAATAGTAGCGTTAATAGAAAAGGTTTATTTTTACTTTTATTAGGTTTAAGTTCATTTTTTACTATTGGAAATGTTAGTGCTCAAGAACTAAGCAAAGCTGAAAAAACAGATATGTTAATAAATCAATATAAAATTGATGAAGATTTTGTAAATAGTCTTGATTCAAAAATTATTGATGAAATAACAGATGAAGATACTGAGTATTTAGGGTTTGTCAGAAAATATTTTAAAACTACTTATTTAACTGATCCAAATGGGAATGTGTTTACTACAGCTGATGAAGAAATAACAAAAGAAGAAGCTCTAGAAATTGCCGAAAATTCTAAAACTGAATCTGTTATCCGTAGCGGAAATAGTTGGGAGCATTAAACGGCATCAAAATATATTTACATGCAATATTATAAAACTACTTCTCAAACAATAACGGATTTAGGTGTAGAATGGTTGACTGCTCCGAAAGTTAAGTCATTTGATGTTATCGCTCTTCGTTTTGCAACTAGTGTAGGAATACAATCTGCAACAGGTTCTCAAGTTACAAATATAGGTACGCAAAATTATTCTAATAATGGTGCTAATATGAAAAAGTTTAGTAATGGTGTAGGTATATCTATGAATTTAATGGATGATGCAACAACTTTTTCGTGTAAAATACAAGCTAGAATAAATAATACTAATAATATAATACCTGTATATGGTTCGTATCAACATGCAAAAACTGATGTAACTCTAGCAACATCACAATCTTACACTTTATCATCATCAGGACTTGGTGGAGTAATAGCATTTAATACAAATACTATTAAAAACTATTATGATGGTATGCAGGGTGTATATTTAGACCACTATCGTATAGGTTAATGAAAAAATATATATTATTAATAGCAATATTATTTTTTGTTATAACTACCAAAGTTAGTGCTTTCACATTTGATGGTGATTACGTTTATACAAAGTATGGTATTAGAATTACATTGGAAGATTATCGATTTATAAGAAGAGTAACTCATTGGCCAGATGAAATGTTTAAAGATTCTGAGGATACAATAGAATTTATGATAGCTACTGCAAAAGAAGAATATTATTCAGGCAAATACTTACATAAATATACTTTCTATAGCAATGATTCAAGAGGGATATCAACATTGTCAAAAGAAGAAGGCATTAGAATGTTAAAAGAAAACATCAAAGAAGAATATCCTTATAAAATTTGTTTACCAGAACTTAATTTACAACCAAGAACAGTGCCAACAACTTTTAAATTTGATGAAAAAAATAGTGATATTTATACTTATGAACAGCCTGATTACGATAAGTATTGTGGACTAGATGTAATTTTAAAAGCATATGGAGAAGATAATACAGAAAATAAAGAAACAACTAATGAGGCAACAGAAGAAAATAGAATGAATATGACAGTTATCTCTGTTATACCAACATTCATAGTAATTATATTATTCTTTATAATAAGAAAATTAAAAAAACTAAAAGAAGTAAAATAAATAATTAACGCTATAAACATCACTTTAATGTGGTGTTTTTAAATGTTAATTAAGCTAAAAATTTGAAGAAAAAAACTTTGACAAAGCATATTATTAGTAATATGATATTAGGAAAAAGGAGAAAAAATATTATGAAAGAAAATAAAATAACCGTCTTAGTGGAAAAAGTTAATTATGACAAATTTAGAGAATTAAGGAAAGAAAATATATATCCTTTAATTGTGGAGACTAATTTCTTAGATATTTTTGAGTCTAAAGAATATTTAAAAGATGGTAATTTATATAAGTTAAAAATTCAATATTTAAAATCTCATTGTTGGAAAAGAACTTGCAAAAATAAAGGTTTTAATTACGAAAAAGATGTTTTAGCTTATAATGACGGTACTAAGTTTAATATTTTAACGCCTGTAGAGGCTTTTGAAAGACAAGATAAACAAGAGGGGATTATTGTATCTAATGATTTAGGAGAAAGTTTTATTTCGATGGAAGAGTTATATGATAAAGCATTAGGAATGAAAAAAGAAATACAGGAAGATGATAAAGAGAAAGCAACTATTTATAAAGAAGTAGCAGATTTTCGTACTTATCAAATTATGAAATCGAATAGTGTTCTTCCTTTAGTAGTAGTTTTAACAGATTTTGAAAGTCAAGTGGTAAAATTTCCTTTCGATGGTATTTATATCAAGACAAATTTGGATTATGACAAAAGAATTGTTTTAACTTTAGATTTAAGAATATTAAAGAAACTTATTTCTGAAAGTAAAATAGAGTTAGAGGGAATTAAATTAGATGATGGTGTTGTTTACAAAATTGATAGTATGTTTGGTGGCGATTACGATTCATTTGGAACATTTACTATAGGTGATAAAAAAGAAGAAATATTGACACTTTCTAAAAAGTTATTGGAACCTAAAGAATTTAAAACTTCTAACTTACAAACAGAAATAAAAGATTATCCTTATATTTATTAATATGAAAAGAGTGTTATAGTATGAATATAGAATTTAAATATGATAAAGGTTCTAAAAGATTAGTAGTATCTAATGAATTTGGACAATTAACAGAAAGAGAATATTTTGATAATATTGGTGAATTATTGATTCAAGAGAATATTATCGAAGAAACTCAAAAAACACTTGAAGAAAATTCTAAAGAAAGAACAGCATTATTAAAAGAAATAAAATCTATAAAATCGCAAATAAAATCTCATGAGCAAGAAATAAATTTACAAAAAGAAGAAGAATCTAAAGAAAAAGATGCAAAAAAGAAACAACAAAAAGGAACATTAAAAATTTTTCTAATTGTCTTTGGTGTATTTACTATACCTTTTGGTTTATATTTTTTCTCTCTTCCTAAAAAAACTTTAAATGTTTTTACTATACTTTTTGGTGTGGATGTTGTTGTTTCAGGATTGCCTTCAGTGGCTTATTATTATTTAGAAGAAATTAAAAGATATACTAAGCCATTTCATTATTATAGTATAGAAGAATTAGAACAACATATAGAAGAATTAAAACTTTCTTTAAAAGATAAAAATGATGGATTAGAATTAAATAAAATTCAAGCTAGAATATTAGCACAAATTCTTGAAAAAGAAACTCAAAAATATGAAGAATTACAAGAAATACAATCTAGAGAAAAAGAAAACCAAATGGAAAATAATAATCAAATAACTAAAGTTGAATATCGTGCTCGATTAGAACGATTAAGAAATTATATAATAAATAGAACAAGTAGAGAAACAATTTGTGAATATGACAATGATCAAGGTTTAGTTTTCTTTTTAAATCATAAGATGGATAATAATGAATAGATTTATAAATACTTATTTTAAGTGCTCTTAATTTTTTAACCAATCATAATTAATATTATGACTTATACTTTCATATTCTTTTTGTTTTATTAAATCTTTTATTGTTTTAGGTCTAATATCTAAACTATCAATATCATTTATATCAAATATTTTAAATTTATCCCAACCATTATCTAAATTATTAAATAAATCAAAATTATCTATTTCAGTATAATAAACAAATTCTATCATATGGAATTGTTTTTCTTTAGCTATGTTTTCTTCGATAGAGATAAGTTTATAATCTAAATTTAAATTTAATTCTTCTTTTATTTCTCTAGTAATCGTTTCTTTGGAATTTTCTAATAGATTAAGTCTTCCTCCTGGTAATAAAAATGCTTCATGAGTAATTATTTCTCTCATGTTAGTTAAAAGCACTCTTTTATGTAATTTATCTTTGATAATACAAGAGCTTCTGACGTTAAAATTAATATCATTTATTTCAAACTTAATATCTTGTATAATTTCTTTTTTGGTATTACTCATATCATCGCCTCATTAAGAATATATTAAAATAACTTAAAAAAAATAGATAGTATTTCCCATTTTTTATTAGCCATAATATATATTATATCACCATAATTGAAATAGTATTATATTTAATCAGAGTAACTTTCCACTGTTTAATCCATCGATTAATGGTTTGCCTAGAAATAATATTTAGAGTAGAAGAAGAAAAAGAATGAGTATTTACAAAAGTTAATTCTCCAACAATTTTTTGATTAGTTTTAGTAGTAAGAAAAATAACATTAGCTTTAAAGTTAGAATCATAACGGACGTAGTAATCAATATCTAACAATTGATTAGTGAAATAAAAACGTTTCTTTCTTTCTTTCTTTCTTTCTTTCTTTCTTTCTTTCTTTCTTTATTGTTTATAAACTTGTTATTTCCAAAAAGAAATTAAATCTTTAAGAATATCAAGAATCAATACTTTTATTTATATCTTCTTCTAAATTAGATAATAATTTAATATATTAAGTGTCGTTTGGAGATAAGATATTTTGAATTAAATTATCTAAAATATCATAAATAAAACAATAATAAAATTTTAAACTCTAATGAATAATCTGTGCTAACTACTCATATATATATTCCTTTGCTATTTTGTTACAATTTTATTATAACATATGGAATATATTTTTTCATTTCTCGATAAAACGTTACACATTATTTGTAACTTTTACTTGCTTTTGCATATATTTAGTGGTATATTCTACTTAAGCACAAAAAGTGTTTTTATTTTGAATTAATTTTGAGGTGAAGAAATGGCTAAAAAAGCAAAAAAAGAATCTAAAGAAAAGGTTTTAGAAACTGAAGAAAAAGTACTTGAAGAAAAAGAAGAAATAAGTAAGAAAAAGTCGAAAGAAAAAAAGAGTAAAGAGAAAAAAGAAAGTTATTTTAAATTATTAAGAGGACAATTAAAAATGGTTAAATGGCCTAGTGGGAAAGAAATGTTTAAATATACATTTTCAACAATTGTGTTTATTCTATTATTTGTTTTATTCTTTCAATTAATAGATGTAATAAGTTCATTTGTAAAGGGGTTGTTTTAAATGGAAGAAAAAGAATGGTATGTTGTTAATACATATAGTGGACATGAAAGTAAAGTAAAAGAAAAGTTAGAAGCAAAAGCAGAATCTATGGGAATGCAAGATTGTATTTTTAGAGTAATTATTCCAGAAACCAAAGAAGTTGAGGTTAAAGATGGAGTAAAAACGGAAAAGGTCAAGAAAATGTTTCCAGGATATGTTTTAGTGGAAATGATTATGACTGATGAAGCTTGGTATATTGTTCGTAATACTCCAGGAGTTACTGGTTTTATTGGGTCTAGTGGTCATAAAGCAAAACCAACTCCACTACTTCCTCAAGAGATTGATAGAATACTTGCTAATATGGGAATGAGTAGAACAAATATTGAAGCTGAATTAGCTATTGGAGATAAGGTAAGTATTTGTGACGGTCCATTTAAAGGAATGATTGGTACAGTAGATAATATTGATACTGAAAATAATAGATTAAATGTCTTAATTGATTTATTTGGTCAAGAAACTCCTGTTGAAGTAGAATTATTCCAAGTTAAGAAAGCTTAAAAATACATTAATTTGTATTTTTTTCTTTTGACATAAATAATAAATAAGATTATAATACCAAATTAATTGAGGGATTGGGAGATAGCATGGAAAAAATTTATTATAAAGATGAAGATGACTTTTTAAATGCGATTAAACCTTATAAAATTTTTTCAGGAAATGAAGGAACAATTTATTTTAGTGAGACTTTTGTATACAAAATTATAAATAATCGTTTTATTATTAATCCAAAGTTTATTAAAGCATTAAATCGACTTGATTCAACGTTATTAACTATTCCTACCATGCTAATATATTTTTTAAATAAAAATAATGGGGAGTCTTTTGTCGGTTTGGCAATGGAAAACGGTGGAGATGATCTCTGGTCTTTAATGCGAAAAGGGGATTTGACTTATCTTGAAAGAAGAGAAATTGCTTATCAAATGAAAGAAATTTGTTTATATTTAAAGAAAAAAGGGTACGTTCATGGAGATATAAAACTGGAAAATTTTTTATATAAAGAGAAAAATTTAAGATTAACAGATATCAATAATATGAAAGAAAATCCTGATATAAGAAATTTGAATGAAGTAAGAATGCCAAAATTTTATGAGAGATTGTATAAAAAGTGTGAAGACGGATTTTATGTAGATTATTTGGCAATTAATTTTTGTATGTATATTCTCTTAAATCAATTAGATATTGAAGAAATTTCTAAAACAATAACGTATGGTTTCTCATATAATTGTGATACTATTTTAGATAGTGAAAATAAAGTATTTGATAATGAAATATATAAAAGAATGATTGCTACTTTTTATCATCCTGAAGAAAGAAAATTAAATAAAGAATTTTTGATTGATTATATGAAATAGTCAAATATTAATAAATTTAAATATTTATAATATGATTATAGAGAGTATTTTACTCTTTTTGCTTGAATTAATGCTTATTTTATGGTAGCATTGTAAATGCAATTATATATTTATTTATATAATTAGCTTAAGTGGAAGGAAAGAAGCGGACTGTTCCTAATACCACTTTCGCGAAAAAATATTTTTAGGAGGTGTTTTTCGTGGCAAAAGAAGTCGTAAAGAAAATCAAGTTACAAATTCCTGCTGGGAAAGCGACACCAGCCCCACCGGTTGGTACAGTACTAGGTCCTGCTGGAATTAATTTACAAGAATTCTGTACAAAGTTTAATGATGAAACTAGGGATAAAGGTGGAGATATCATTCCTGTAGAAATTTCATTATACGAAGATAGAAGTTTTGATTTTGTTTTAAAAACTGCCCCTGCTGCATTTTTAATTAAGAAAGCTGCTAAGATACAAAAAGGTAGTACGAAAGGTGCTAATGAAATTGTGGCTACAATTACAGAAGCAGATATTCGTAATATTGCTGAAACTAAGTTACCTGATTTGAATGCTTATGATGTTGAATCAGCTATGAAACAAATTGAAGGTACAGCTAGAAACATGGGTATTGCAGTTAAAGGTGTTAATGACCAAGAACTAGAAGAGCAAGCTAAAGAGGCAAAACAAGAAGAAATCGAAGCTCAAAAACGTGATGCAGAACTTCAAAAGATGGAAGAAGAAGCTAAAGAAAATGCTTCAGCTGAAGTCGAAGTTATTACTGAAAAAGAAGAACAAACTGAAGAATAAATTTAATATAATTAAAATAATTTCCGCTAATAAACCACAGTTAGGAGGTATAATATGAGAAAATTAAGTAAAAAGTATGTGGAAGCTTCTAATAAAGTAGAAAAGAATAAACTTTATACTAAAGAAGAAGCAATCAAATTAGTTAAAGATACTGCTACTACTAAATTTGATAGTACAGTAGAAGTAGCTATTAAGCTAAATTTAGATACTAAGAAAGCTGACCAACAACTAAGAGGTTCTCTAGTTTTACCAAATGGTACAGGTAAGACAAAGAGAGTTCTAGTTATTGCTAAAGGTGAAGCATTAGAGAAAGCTAAAAAAGCTGGAGCAGACTTTGCTGGTGAAACTGAAATGATTGAAAAAATCGAAAAAGAAAATTGGTTTGATTATGATGTAATCGTTGCAACACCAGATATGATGGCTCAATTAGGTAAAATTGGCCGTGTTTTAGGACCTAGAGGTTTAATGCCAAATCCTAAAACTGGTACTGTTACACAATCACCAGAAAAAGCTGTTGAAGATATTAAAAAAGGTATGGTTGAATACAAGACTGATACTTTTGGAAATGTTCACAACATAATTGGAAAAGTATCTTTTGATGAAAAAGCTTTACTAGAAAACTTAGAATATATCTATAGTTCAATATTAAAAGCTAAACCAAGTACTGTAAAAGGAACATATATACAAAATATTTCAATTTGTACAACTATGGGTCCTGGAATTAAAATAGATAAAAATTCTTTTGACAATTAGAATTTTATCGAATATAATATAATTGTTATAAAAAGCGAACTCCAAAGACAGTAGGTGTTAAGTAAATCCTACCGAGGAAATCTTAAAAACATAATTTAAGCTTTTCTCATGGAGGAAAAGCTTTTTGTTTATCCTAAAAAGGAGGGAAATAATGGCAAGTACTAAGATTCTTAATGAAAAGAAAAAAGTAGTTAATGAAATCCAAGATTTAGTAAAAAATAGTGAATCAGTTATTATTTTTACATATCAAGGATTAACTGTTGCGGATTTAGGAACATTAAGAAGAAAACTAAGAGATGTTGATGCTACTATCAAAGTTTTTAAAAATACTCTTGTTAAAAGAGCATTAGATGATTTAAAAATTGATTTATCAGAATTCTTAGAAGGACCAAATGCAATATTATTTGGTAAGAACTTATTAGAACCAATTAAAGTTTTATCAGAATTTGCAAAAACAAATGATAAGATGGATATAAGAGTTGGTATAATAAGTGGAAAACCTGCAGATTTAGACACAATTAAAGAATATGCAAGTATTCCATCAAGAGAAGGCCTACTTACAATGTTGGCTGGAGGTATGATCCAATATGTTAGAGATTTATCTATTGGACTTAACCTATATGCTGAAAGTTTAGAAAAGTAATTTTGAATTAGAAAGGAAATGATATTATGGCAAAATTTACTAAAGAAGAATTTATTAATGGTTTAAAAGAAATGACTATTCTTGAAGTTAAAGAATTAGTTGACGCAATGAAAGAAGAATTTGGAGTTGACCCAACATCTGTTGCTGTAGCTGCTGCTCCAGCTGCAGGCGATGCTTCTGCTGACGAGGGAAGTGCTGCTAAAACTGTAGTATTAAAAGATGCTGGAGCTACAAAGATTGCTGTTATAAAAATTCTTAAAGAAGTAACTGGCTTAGGATTAGTTGAAGCTAAAGCATTAGCTGATAATGGTGGAAATGTTAAAGAAAACGTTCCTGCTGATGAAGCAAATGCAATTAAGGCTCAATTAGAAGAAGCTGGAGCTACTGTCGAGTTAGCTTAATTAAGGATAGCGAAGTGCTATCTTTTTTATTGCTTGAAAAAGTGCTTGACAAAGCGAAAAAAATATTATATGATAAACGACATTTAGGGGGGATTGGCATGGATAATTATAGTGCTGACATAGAAAAGAAAAAGAAAAGATTTATATATAATTATCGTAAAGACAATTATGGTGAAGACAGAGATAGAATAAAGGTAGATAAATATGCAAGTTTGTATTTAGACAAAGATTATGATCAAGATTATCTTCCATTAATTTATATTGGGGATTTGTGGGGACGTTTTTCTCATAAAATGAGATGTCTTACAGGTAGAACTTTTGACCCAGGACATTATATGTTTAATGGATCTTTTATGTATGAATATCCAATTATTAAAACTAAATCTAATATAAATACAAAAAATTTTGCTGATAACTTAATAAAAGCTATTGATACTTCAGGAGTAGGACCTGTTGATATAATTGCTAAAGGTTATGGTGCTTTAGTTGCAGCTTGCGCTAGTGAATCAAATTTAGTAAATAAAGTAGTAGCGATACATCCAGCAGAAACTCCACTTGCTTCTAGTATTATGTTATTAGATAATTTAAATAAATTAGAAATAAGACAAAGAATAATTGCAAACATTATTGCTAGGACAATTGGAGACCTTTATGGATTTCAGAAGGATAAGTATGGAGGATTAACTAAACCTGAAATTTTTGAAAATATTGATTTGTCTAAATTAATTGTAGTTGGAAGCACTTTAGATAGGGAAAATGAAACAAGTAGACTAACTCGTGATTTGTATGATATAATTTACGCTCTAACAGGAGAAAAAAGTGATGGACGATATATATATGATGAAAATACACTGAGAAAATTTGGCTTTACATATTTTACTGAAATACTTTCGAAGAGTTTGAAGAATGCTGGTAGTAAAGAGAATCTTTTAAGGTATGCTCATAAATATTTTGATGGTTGGGATTTTGTCGAAACTAAGGAATTTGATTTAAATTCTATACCCGAAAAGGATAGTATGTCACTAGAGGATAAAAAGTTTAGAGATAAGAAAGTTTCTAGTGAAGGTGGAAGTTTAACTAATAAAGAAATTAAGTTTTTAGAAGATAAAAGCTCTAAAAAAGCTTTATCGAAAGGGAAAAAGAAAAAAAGTACTTTAGTGAAAGTTATAAATGTAAAAGATGTTTCATTGGAAGGTAAAACTCCTGAATTTAAAAAAATTTTTGGTAATAGTGAAGAAAAACCTAATTTATTAGATAAGCTATTTAACAAATTTGTGGCAGAAAATAGATCTAAATTTTTAGATGCTTTCTATTATGATGGTGAAGAACAAACACAAGAAGATGGTTACAGATCTTTTATAAATGAAGATTTTCTTGAAAAAGAAAAAGACTTAGGTCCAGAAGATGATGGTTTAGAGTTTTTATCATTAGCTGATGAACCAGGAGGAATAGATTCAAAACCTGATATTTTAGATATTTTTAAGAAAGCGGAGGAAGAAAAGGCTTTAAGATTAAGAAATTTTGTTAGCGGGGAATAATTTTACTAACTACTGGTAAAATCAAAGTTTTTTTCTTTTTAAAGTATTTTAAGATTAAAAAAATAGAAAGATTAAACACAAGAACTTAGGAGATTTTTATATTAAATGCTTAAATAGTATAAAAAATGTTATAGAAAACTGATAGTGTGAAAAATTTTATGGAAAACAAGTCACACTAGATGAAAAAGAAATTAAGAAAGTATTATCAATATTTAATAGGAAGAGTTAAATTTCTTAAGGCAATCGCATAAAAATTTGACACAAAGTAAAAAAGTCCCATAAATACTTAAAAAAATCAATTTAGTAAATTTTTGTTACATGAAGTTTGTAATATAAATATTTTTGACTAATCCCTTATTTTATTGAGGTTAGATTATCAATACTATTTTTTATGCGATTGCCATATAAATTTCTTCTTTTTCTATTTCTATAAGAAAAACTATGATATAATATTTTTGTTGTTTTGGGGTGGTAAAAATGTTTAAATTAAATAATAAAGGCTGGGGGCTAAGTTCCATGATAGCTTATACGAGTATTATTTTAATTGCTCTTTTAGTTGCAACATTTTATGTTATCGCCTTATATTCCAATTTAGATGAAAATTTATATGGTAATAGTAATAAAAAAATATATGAAGAACAAGAAACAAAATTAGAAAATAATGCTATTAAATATATTAAGATAAGAACTTATGATGATGGTAATTATGTTGTTACTTATGACATATTAAAAAATGCTAATTATATAGAAAAAATTATAGATAACAAAACAAATAAAGAATGCGATGGTTATGTAAAAGTGGAAATTAATAATTCTATTTATAAGGCTAAAAGTTATTTGAAATGTGATAGTTATGTAACAGAAGGGTATTAAAATATGAGTAGTTTAAAAAGAATGAAGGTTATTTCAATTATTTGGGGAATGTTTTTAGTTACTTTGTTTATAATTGTAACTATTTTTGCTTTTAAATTTAAAAGTAATTCAAAAAAATATTTAGAGTTAGGAGAATATTTTTCTTCTAAAGCTCAGAAATATGTAGAAGATAACAATCTTTATCCTTCTAAAGATGATACGATAAAAGTTAGTAAGAGTGATTTAGTAGATAATGGATATATTGAAGAATTAAAAGTAGATGATGATAGTTGTGAAGGTTTTGTAATTGTGAGTTTTAAAAAAAGTTATGAATATAAAGCTTACTTAAAGTGTGGTAAATATAAAAGTGCTAAATATGAGAAAATGGAGAAGTAATTATGTTAAATGTCGATAAAGATTTTTTAAAATTTTTAATTTATACGCAAATAAAAAGAAGAAAGTTAGTTTTAGAGTTTGAGATAAATTATGAAAAAAATTTCTTAGCAAAAAATCAAGATGCAGATTCTAAAAGAATTAGAGAAAGAGAGAGCTTATTAAAAGAATATGATATTGAATTAAATAGAATAGCAAAAGTTTTTTATGAAGTATCTAAACAAAATATATCAAAGATTAATGAAGTTATTTTAAAAGAATGGAATAAAGTTTTAGAATATTTAATAGTAAATCCGAGTATTTGTGACATAAATATTTATACTTTGGTAAACAATTGTGGTAATTGTAACGATGAAGAATTTAATTCATTATACAAAGTTTACTATAATGAAACATTAGAAGGGGGAAAAAGAAATATTCATCATCATTTTACTTTCTATAATAATATTATTTGTTTTATAAGAAATAAAGAATTTGATTTTATACCCATTTTAAAAGATATCGTAAATTATAAATTGTATAATCCTAATATTGCTACAGGGGCGTCAAATGAACCTTTTTGGACTTGCTTTCCTGATCCCTATGCCTTAGGAGAATTATCACTATTAAGTTATAGAAAAAAAGTGATTTTAGATGAAAGAACAAATTATTATATCTTAAGAAATGGTAGTGACGCAGTTAAATACTTGTTGCCTCCAAGTCCAATATTTAGTGGGATTAAATCTTTAAGTGCTAAAGATAAATTTGATTTAAACTTATTTAGTAAAATTATTAAAGAGAGAAATTTTAGTGTCCTTGATACAATTCGGTTAAAAGGAGAAGATTCTTTGATTTATTATAATGGCAATCATTCTTTATTGAATTATTTGTTTGAAGACTTTCAAAATGAATATGAAACGATAAAAGATATTAAAGACTATCTGTTATCAAAAAAAGGAATAAATGAACAGATTATAGGAGCTAAGTATAGAGAGCCCTATAGAAATGATGTGATTAATATGTATATAGACTTAATAACAAAAGAACATGATAATGAATTAGAAGAAGAAATAAAGAAATTACAATTTTTAAAATTTTAGTTTATAAAAGTTGTTGACAAGCATAACATATTAATGATATATTATTAATGCATTTTGAATGTGGTTCTACCTAAGGTGGAACCATATTTAAAGAGAAATTCGATACACCAGGATGTGTGTATATGGAAGGAGAGAATTTATGCCAACTATAAACCAATTAGTAAGAAAAAACAGAAAAGCTAAAACTAAGAAAAGTAAAAGCCCAGTTTTAAATATCGGTTTTAATAGCATGGAAAGAAAAAGTACAGAGACTTTTAGTCCGCAAAAAAGAGGAGTATGTACAAGAGTAGGTACAAGAACACCTAAAAAACCTAACTCAGCACTTCGTAAGTATGCGCGTGTTAGATTATCAAACGGAAGAGAAGTTGATACTTATATTCCAGGTGAAGGACATAATTTACAAGAACACAGCGTAGTATTAATTCGTGGTGGTCGTGTAAAAGACTTAATCGGTGTACGTTATCATATTATTCGTGGGGCATTAGATACACAAGGTGTTAATAACAGAAAACAAGGCCGTAGTAAATATGGAACTAAAAAAGCTAAATAAGGAAGGAGAAATAATTTATGCGTAAAAGACAAGCAGTAAAAAGAGATGTTTTACCAGATCCGATATATAATTCCAAGATTGTTACTAAATTAATCAATCAAATTATGAATGATGGTAAAAAAGGAACTGCGCAAAAGATTTTATATCAAGCATTTGATATAGTTAAAACAACAACTAATAGAGAACCAATGGATGTCTTCATGGAAGCTTTAGAAAATATAAGACCTTCCTTAGAAGTAAAATCCAAAAGAGTTGGTGGCTCAAATTATCAAGTACCAATGGAAGTTAGTGACGATAGAGCTCAAGCTCTAACACTACGTTGGTTAGTTAATTATGCTAAAACAAGAAATGGCAAAGGAATGGCTGTTAATTTAGCAAATGAAATTATGGATGCTGCAAAAGGTGTTGGTGGAGCTGTTAAAAAACGTGAAGATACTCACAAGATGGCTGAAGCTAATAAAGCGTTTGCACATTATAGATGGTAGGAGGTAGTTTATGGCAAGAGATGTTAGTATTGATAAAATAAGAAATATCGGTATCATGGCTCATATTGATGCTGGTAAAACTACTACTACAGAACGTATTTTATTCTTAACAGGAATAACTCATAAAATTGGTGAGACTCATTCAGGTGAATCTCAAATGGACTGGATGGATCAAGAAAAAGAAAGAGGTATCACAATTACTAGTGCTGCAACTACTTGCCACTGGAACGGATATCGTCTTAATATCATTGATACTCCAGGACACGTCGATTTTACAATCGAAGTTCAAAGAAGTTTAAGAGTACTAGATGGAGCTGTTGCTCTAATCGATGCTCAAGCTGGTGTTGAACCGCAAACAGAAACAGTATGGCGTCAAGCAAATGAATATAAAGTTCCAAGAATGATTTGTGCTAATAAGATGGAAAAACTAGGTGCTGATTTCTACTTTAGTTTAAATACAATTAAAGATAGATTAGGTGCTAATGCTGCTCCAATTATGTTACCAATAGGGGCTGAATCAGAATTTGTTGGATATATTGACTTAGTACAAATGAAAGCTTTCAAATATGACGGAACTGACCAACAAGAATTAGAAGAAATGGCAATTCCAGCTGATATGGAAGCAAAAGCTAATGAATACAGAACGAAGTTAATTGAAGCAGTTGCTGATTTTGATGAAGATTTAATGATGAAATACTTAGATGGTGCAGAACTTACTGTTGCTGAAATTAAGAGAGCTATTAGAAAAGCTACATTATCTGTAGGATTCTTTCCAGTATTATGTGCTGATGCACTAGGTAATAAGGGTACTAGAACATTACTTGATGCTGTAGTAGACTACTTACCTGCTCCAACGGATGTTGAAGCAATTGAATGTACTGATAAAAATGGTAACGATGTTTTAAGACATCCAAGTGATTCTGAACCATTTACAGCACTTGCATTCAAGATTATGACTGACCCATTTGTTGGTAGATTATCATTCTTTAGAGTTTACTCTGGGGTGTTAAAAAGCGGAAGTTACGTTTTAAACTCAACTAAGGGTGAAAAAGAAAGAATTGGTCGTATCTTACAAATGCATGCTAACCAAAGAAAAGAAATTACAGAAGTATATGCTGGAGAAATTGCAGCAGCAGTTGGACTTAAAAATACAACAACAGCTGATACACTATGTGATGAAAAGAATTCATGTATCATGAAAGGCATGGAATTCCCAGAACCTGTTATTGATATAGCTATTGAAGCTAAGAGCAAAAATGACCAAGATAAGATGGCTATTGCTATTCAAAAACTTGTTGAAGAAGACCCAACACTTCGTGTTAAGACTGATGTTGAAACAGGACAAACAGTATTATCTGGTATGGGTGAATTACATCTTGACATTATTGTTGACAGATTAAAAAGAGAATTTAATGTTGAATGTAATAAAGGTCGTCCACAAGTTGCTTATCGTGAAACAATTACAGTACCAGCTGAATGTGAAGGTAAGTATATTAAACAATCAGGTGGACGTGGACAATATGGCCATGTTTGGATTAAATTTGAACCAAATAAAGATAAAGGTTATGAATTTGTTGATCAAGTTGTTGGTGGTGTTGTTCCTCGTGAATATATTCCAGTAACAGATAAAGGTTTACAAGAAGCTATGGCTGGTGGAATCCTTGCTGGATATCCAATGGTTGATATTAAAGCTACTTTATATGATGGAAGCTACCACGATGTCGACTCATCAGAAATGGCTTTCAAAATTGCTGCTAGTTTAGCATTAAAAGAAGCTAAAAACAAATGTAATCCAGTACTTCTTGAACCAATAATGAAAGTTGTTGTTGATGTTCCAGAAGAATATATGGGTAATGTAATGGGAGATTTAACTAGTAGAAGAGGACGTCCACTAGGACAAGAATCTATTGGTAATACTTTAAGAATTCAGGCTATGGTGCCACTTTCAGAAATGTTTGGTTATGCTACTGACTTAAGAAGTAACACTCAAGGCCGTGGAAACTTCCAAATGGAAAAAGACCATTATGAAGAAGTTCCAAAATCAATCGCTGAAGAAATTATTAAGAAAAACAGCGTTAACTAAAAATAATACTTGAAAATATGTCAAGCATTAGATAAAATAAATATGTATACAAGGAAGGAAGGAAAAGAATATGGCAAAAGAAAAATTTGACCGTTCTAAAGAGCACGTTAATATAGGTACTATTGGACACGTTGACCATGGTAAAACTACATTAACTGCTGCTATTACAAAATATTTTGGTAAAGAATTTGTTGATTATGCAAATATTGACAAAGCTCCAGAAGAAAGAGAAAGAGGTATTACAATTAATACTTCACACGTTGAGTATGAAACTGAAAAACGTCATTATGCTCACGTAGATTGTCCAGGACATGCTGACTATGTTAAAAACATGATTACAGGTGCAGCACAAATGGATGGTGCAATCTTAGTTGTATCTGCATCAGATGGTGTTATGCCACAAACTAGAGAACATATCTTACTTGCTAGACAAGTTGGAGTTCCAAAAATTCTAGTCTATATGAATAAATGTGATCAAGTTGATGATACTGAATTATTAGACTTAGTAGAAATGGAAATTAGAGAAATCTTAGGTGAATATGGATTCGATACTGAATGTCCAATCATTAGAGGTTCTGCACTTAAAGCACTTGAAGGTGACGAAAGTGATACTGGTGCTGGTTCTATTAAAGCTTTAATTGCTGCATGTGATGAATATATTCCATCTCCAGTTAGAGAATTAGATAAACCATTCTTAATGAGTATTGAAGACGTATTTACAATTTCAGGACGTGGTACTGTTGTTACAGGACGTGTTGAAAGAGGACAATTAAATCTTAATGACGAAGTTGAAATTGTTGGATTAAAAGATACTAAGAAAACAGTTGTTACTGGTATTGAAATGTTTAGAAAACAACTTGATTCTGCAGTTGCTGGTGATAATGCTGGTGCATTATTAAGAGGTATTGCAAGAGATGAAGTTGAAAGAGGACAAGTTCTTGCTAAACCAGGAAGTGTTACTCCACATCATAAATTCAAAGCTTCAGTTTATGTACTAAGCAAAGAAGAAGGTGGAAGACATACTCCATTCTTTACAAACTACAGACCTCAATTCTATTTCAGAACTACTGATGTAACAGGTGTTGTTGAATTACCTGCTGGTGTTGAAATGGTTATGCCTGGTGATAACGTTGACATGACTGTTGAATTAATTGCTCCAGTAGCACTTGAAAACGGTACTAAATTCTCTATTCGTGAAGGTGGACGTACTGTTGGTGCTGGTACAGTTTCAGAAATTGTTGAATAATTAAATTAAAGGGCAGTAATGCTCTTTTTTTATGCTTTTAAGGAAAATAAATATATCCAATATTAATTAAAAAAGTTTTAAATGACACTTTTAACTATAATTGATATAATATAATAGATGTTAGGTGGTATAATGGTTAGGAAAAAGAGAAGAAAAAAAAGAAAGCTGAAAAAGAGTGTCAATAAAATTTTAATTTTATTCGTTCTTATAATTACAGTAATTATTGGCTATAGAGTAGTAAAAATAAATAAGACTGACTTGTTTCAAGAAGTTACACAAGAAAACAAAGAAAAAGATGACAAACTATATACAGAATATACTGCCTGCTTGACTGGTAAATACCAAGAAGAGGAATTAAATGAAGTATTACAAAATAAAATTGATGAGTTAACTGATATTTTATCAAAATATCATGTAAGTGTTGGATACGAAGATATTATGACTGATTTTAAATATACATATAATTCTAAAACCATATATTATGCTGCAAGTACCGTTAAAATACTAGATGCAATTTATGCTATAGATAAATATTATAATAAAGAATTAGATTTAAATGAAAAAGTTTTATTTAGAGCTATATACAATATTCCTAATAGTAAATTTTTAAACAAACAACAAGTAGGAAGTTATATAAGTATAAAAGATTTAGTTAAAAATGCTGTTATGGTAAGTGATAATGGTGCTCATATAATTCTTTATGATTATTTTGGCTATAAAAATTTAAAAAATTATGCTACTAGTTTAGGTGCTACAAATGCTTTAGTAGGTGACCAATACGGAAATATTTCTGTTAACGATGCATTAATATATTTAAAAAAACTTAATGAATTAATTAATAAAGAGGAAAGCTTTGGGGAGGAAATAAAAAGTTGGTTTACTGAATCTGACGAAAACTATATAAAAACCGATACAACTAAAGCTGCAGTTAAATATGGTGGTTATAACGAATACTTCCATAATGTTGGAATAGTTTATGCCGATAATCCTTATTATTTAGTAATTTTAAGTACAAATGGAAATAATAAGTCAGAAAAAATGATTAAAGAAATAAGTGCTAAAGTAGAGGAATTACATGATTTGTTTTATAGTAATAGACAAGAATACTGTACTTTTAAAGTTTATAATTAAAAAGAGCTTTAAGCTCCTTTTTGTTTTCTGTTAAACTCTTTCATTAATAAACCATTTCTATCAAGTAGTTTATAAGCACCTTTATTAATAATTAAATCAAATTCGCCGATAAACTCATAAGCTTTGGGATTAAAACCTAGTTTAAACTCATTTAAACCATAATAAGGGTTATCTTTTTTAAAGTCTCCTGTAAGACCATTTAAGTCTAAATAGTCATAATCTTTTTTATAATATTCACATAATTGGTAATGTAAGAAATAATTAGGACTATATCTTTTATATCTTTTATCATAACCACTTATTAAAATACTTACTCTATTTTCATGTTTAATTGTAATTGCACCAGCTATAAACTCTTCTTTTTTACTGCCTAACTCATGTGTAGCTGTAATAATATCATTTTTAAATGTGAGAAGTGTTTTATCAGATTGCATTTTAACTTCGATATTTTCTTCAGTTGGATTCTTTTTAACTATTTCACTTAATACTTCATTTCTTTCTTCTTCTTTTTTATATTCTTCTTTTGAATAAAGTAGTGACTGTTCAAAGTTAATTTTAACTAGAAAGACATCGGCATTATTATTTTTAGCAAAAACATTATAATAATTTTTATAATAATTTAAAGTTTTATCTTTTTTATTCTTAATAAAGTTATAAAGAATGTCTATTTCGTCTCTTCCTACTTTTTGAATTGATAAACCTTTACGATAATTCTTTCTAATTTTATTTCTTGTTGGTTTCGAAAAATCTCTGAATTTATATTCTTTTAAAGGAATTATTGCTTCAAATCTTGGTTGAAGAGATTCAAAACGTAAGTTGTTTGGTAACTTTTTATAACCAAGACTTTCTAAAGTACTTTCTAATGTCGCATTATTATTATACATAACATAATGAGTTTTATTGTCAATTTCTCCAATTGCAATTTCAGGATTTATTTTAATAAAAGCAACATTTTTTCTTTTATAATATTTTTTAAGTTTTTCGGTAAAATCTTTTAGTATGTTAATATCATTATAATCAATTAAGAAACCTTTTGGAGCATAACCATATTTATTAATTTTTCCAATACTTTTGAAAACTATTAAAGAAGCGGCTTTAATATTACCTTCTTCATCTACAAATCCAACTAAATCATAGTCATATCCTTTTTCAGCCATGAAAATAGCAAATGAAGAACTTTGTTGAAAACTTCTTAATGGATGATTTTTAGCATAGTCATCAAACTCAAAAATAGAAAGTATTTTTATTTTCATAGCTTTTACCCCTTCCTAAAATGTCTTTATTATAGCATAAATATTGATAAATGCAACATTGACATAAAATGATAAGTGTTTTAAAATGATAATACGAGGTGTTAAAGATATGAAAAGGGTAAGAAAGAATTTTAATAAAATAATATTTGGGTCGATTTTAGAAGATATAATCTATGCTATATTTGGTTTCTTTTTGTTATTTAAAACAAATTTTTCGTTAGAAATTTTTACAAGGTCTTTTGGAATATTAATAGTAGCTAGTGCTATTATTTCAGGAATAAGATTTTTGTATCGTAAACTAGCAGGAAAACTATTTAATGTTAGTATCTTAAATGCATTATTAAAGTTAATTTTAGGTATTGTAATTATAGCAAAGCCTAATTTAGTGTCTAATATACTAGCTATAAGTGTTGGTATTGTAATTCTTGTAAATGGATTAATTAAACTTTATTATGCCTTTGCTTTTTATAATAATAAAGAAGAGATATGGCCATTAATTGGAATTTTATCAATAGGACTAATTGCTATGGGTGGAGCATTAATTATAAATCCATTCTCTGCTAATGTCTTTATTACAAGAGTTATTGGAGTGTTTATTGTTTGTTATGCAATCTTTGATACAATGCAATGGCTATTATTTAGAAAAAGAAGTAAAGAATTATTAAAATTATTTAAGTAAAGGGAATGTTTAGTACTTCCTTTTTTTCTTGCACTCTATTTTTAGATATTCTATACTTATTATAGGATTATAGGTGATTTTAATGAAAATAGGAGATATTTTAGCAAGAGAGATACTTGATTCAAGAGGTAATCCAACTATTGAAGTCGATGTTATTTTAAGTAATGGGGTTAAAGCTACGGTTTCAGTTCCAAGTGGTGCATCAACAGGTAGTAGGGAAGATTTGGAACTTAGGGATAACGACTCAAGATATCATGGTAAAGGTGTTATAAAAGGTATTCGTAATATTACAACAATTATAAAACCAGCTTTAATGGGTATGACTCTTGACCAAGTTAAAATAGATAATACTTTAATTAGATTAGATGGTACAGAAAATAAAAGTAAATTAGGTGCTAATGCCATTTTAGCTGTTTCTTTAGCTTGTCTAAAAGCTGGAGCTAAGAGTGTTAATAAAGAGCTTTATGAATATGTATCAAGTGGGAAAGTTACTCTACCAATACCTATGATGAATATAATAAATGGAAAATCTCATGCTGATAATAATTTAGATATTCAAGAGTTTATGATAGTTCCAGTTGTCAAAACGTTTAAAGAGAAATTAAGAGCAGGTAGTGAAGTTTTTCATGAACTAAAGAAGATTTTAAAAGAGAATAAGTTAAATACGAATGTAGGCGATGAAGGCGGTTTTGCCCCAAGTTTAGAAAATAATGAAGCTGCTTTAAAATTAATTATGCAAGCAATTGAGAGTGCTGGATATGTTCCTGGAAAAGATATTTTTATTGCTATGGATGTTGCAGCTAGTGAATTATATAATAAGGAAACTGATACGTATACTATGGAAGGTAAGACTTTAACTAGTGCTTTATTAATGGAATATTATATCAATTTATTGCAAAACTATCCAATTGTTAGTATTGAAGACCCTTTTGATGAAAGTGATTTTGACTCTTTAGCTAAACTAACAGAAATAATAGGCGCTAATATCATGCTCGTTGGTGACGATACGTTTGTAACACATAAAAAGTTGCTTGAAAAAGCGATAAGTATGAATGCAGGGAATGCCATTTTATTAAAAGCTAATCAAGTTGGAACAGTAACCGAGATGGTTGACACTATAATGACTGCTCGTAAAGCTAATTATAAAATGGTTATATCTCATCGAAGTGGAGAAACGGAAGATACTTTTATAGCTGATTTAGCTGTTGGATTAAATATACCTTATATTAAAACTGGTTCTTTATCAAGAGGAGAGCGAATTGCTAAGTATAATAGATTATTAAGGATTGAAGAAAAACTAACTAAATAAAAAGGGTGATTAAATTGCACGAATTACCAAGAGAAAAAGTAAAGAGTTTGAAAGATAATATTTTCTTTTTTGTAACTATTGGAGTTATTGCTTTTTTAGCTCTTCTTTATTTTGGAATCAAATTTTTAAATAAGAAACAAGAGATGAAGAAAGAACAAAATATTCCAACTATAACAGAAAAGCAAAAGGAAGAAGAAACTCCTAAAGAACCAGTAAAAAAAGAAGAAGTGTCTAAAATTCCTAATTTAACTTTAATCAATAATGAAGATGCTAATATCTCTTTGACTGTTTATAAAGATGGGGATAAGCTTTGCTCTAAAAGAGAGGAATTAAGGTGTACAGAAGCAGCTTTCACTTTTTTAGTTATTAATAGTAATGCCCAAATTAAAGATATCAATGATGAATTTATATTATATTTAGATGAAGTTTTAAAAATTTATGATATTGGAACAAAGAAAAAATATACAGTAAATTTAGAAAGTACTTTTGAAGATTATAAGTTAGTAATGAATGATAAGAATATAGCTGGTATTGTTTATTATAGTGGTTTACAAAATTATGGTTTTCGAAATAAGTATTCTATTTCAGGGTTTTATGATTTAACTAGTGATAAGAAGAAATTTGAAAATATTTATGATTTTTTTACGATTATTAGTAATGGAAACTATTTAATAGGTAATAAATATAATTTTTTTGAAAGTAATAATAGTGTAAATGCTTCTTTTTTAGATATTGCAACTAGTAGTGCTTTATTTAACGAAAATAGAAATGATTTTAATAGTGTGACATATGATGTAGTTGATAATTTTATTGCTATTAGAGATCAAAATAACTATACTTTATATTCTTTAAATGGAAAACTTATAGCTAGTGGTATAGAACAAGGATTGTGGACAGTATCAAAAAAATATTTATATGTGGTTTTGAATAATGAGCTCTTAAAATATGATTTAGATGGTGATTTAATAAGTAGGGAAGATGGCAGTAATATTTATAATTTAATAGATAGTTATAAAGTAGTAAATGTGGATAACTTTTTATACATTAAAGGACTTGATAATGATTATAATCGAAAAGTTATTGAAATGACTGATGAATATATTTATTCTAGATTAAAATCCGATTATACAACAAGAAATGATAGAGAGGCTTTTTACTTGATTTTATTATCTAAAAATGAAGGTACTGTAGGGTATGAAGTAACTTTTACTTTAACAGGGAAGAAAGTTAAAAAAAGTTTATTAAAAGATAATGAATACTATCATGAGTATTTTGTTAATTAAGGAGTAAGTTCATGAATAAAGATTATTATAAAATTCTTCAAGTTTCGCAAACGTCTTCAAAAGAAGAAATTGATAAAGCATATAAAAGATTAGCTAAATTATATCATCCTGATAATACTAAAGGTGATAAAGAAGCAGAAGTTAAATTTAAAGAGGCTGGAGAAGCATATGCTGTTTTAGGTAACCTTCAAAAAAGGAAACAATATGATATGTTAATAAATAATTCTATGTCTCATGCAACTAGTGACGTTATTTTTGAAACGTTATTTAAAAGTGATATAGATAGATATAATGAAAAACGTGAAGAATATATTAAATTTTTAGATGAAATGGAACCTTTATTTAATAAGTATAATAAAACTTTAAAAAAAGAAAGAGAAATTGTTGCTAATTCGAAGTGGTTCCTATTTAATAGTTTATTAGATAATTTATATTATAAAAAAGAGAACTTAAGAGAAACATTAAATACTTATGAAGCAAGAGCTATAGCATTTGATGATTTTCAGGACTTTTATAAAAAGATAGAAGTAGAACTACAAACATTGTATAGTAGAAAGCTCATTAATTTTGATGTATATTTAGATTCAAAAAATCGTGTTTCATTTGACCGAGAAGTCTTTTTAAATAAAATACGTGAAATTAATGAAATTATATTTAAATTAAAAATAAAAAGAGAAGAAGAATTAAAAGAATGTAAAGAAAAATTAGAAAGCAGAAATTTAAATTATGTGGATTATTTTGCTCTAAGAAATATTACTGAAGATACAATTTCTTTGTTTAGCATAGAAAAGGTTTTAGAGTCTTTAAAACTAATGGATTTAATTGACGAAAAATTATTCCAATTCGGTATCACAGTTGAAGAATTTTTTAGATTAAAAGGGAAACACTTAATAGATGTGAAAAATAAAGAACTATTAGCTACTTATGAAACTATTCAAAATTATATTAATAAAATAAAAGATGTTTCGGAATTTGATATTAATATGATAAACTTTGAAGAAAGTGATAATATTTCTAGTACTTTTAAAAAATAAATAAATGTAAATATGAATTGAAAAATTTTGTTACAATTCATAACTGAATAGATAAAAAGTAAAAGAAAAAATAAATATTTTTTGCTGATTTGAAATTTTTTAAATTTACCAATTTTTTGATTACTATCAAAAATTTTTATCAATAATTCAATTTTTGTTAAGCAATAATTAGATTATTGTATTTTTTATGTTACAATAATCCAAAAATCGTGGTTTTACAAGCCTTTTTATTTGTGCTAAAGTATCCTTGACACGAGATATTGTTTAATGCCTTTATTTTTAGTGACTTCTTTAGGGGGTATTAAAAATTTGGAGGTGTATGCGTATGAAGAGAATAATTGATAGATTATTTAAAATCATATACATAATTCTATTTATGCAAATTTACTTGCTATTGCATAAATAAAATAAGCTGATACATTGCTGTATCAGCACAAACATCTTAAAGGCAACGAGCAATTATCTCGTGTCTTTATATTGGAATACTATCATATATTTACATAAATATCAATTAATTTTTATCATTTTATGTTAATGTAAAAATTTTTAAATTTTACCAATTCTTCGATTATTAACAAAAATTTTCATCAATAATTCAATTTTTGTTAAGCAATAATTAGATTATTGTATTTTTTATGTTGCAATAATCCAAAAATTGTGGTTTTACAAGCCTTTTTATTTGTGCTAAAGTATGACCGAGATACGAGATATTGTTTAATGCCTTTATTTTTAGTGACTTCTTTAGGGGGATTAAAAATTTGGAGGTGTATGCGTATGAAGAGAATAATTGATAGATTATTTAAAATCATATACATAATTCTATTTATGCAAATTTACTTGCTATTGCATAAATAAAATAAGCTGATACAGCAATGTATCAGCCAAAATCTCTTAAAGGCAACGAGCATATTTCGTGTCTTTATATTGGAATAATATCATATATTTACAAATATATCAATTAATTTCTATTATTTTGTATAATAGAAAAAATTTTGACTATTCTTCTTTAAATTTTATAAGTTTTTTTACTATATTTTTCATTAGTTCTTCATTTTCTTGATAATATGTTTTAAATTCTTCTGAAGATATAACATTAATAGGGTTTATTTCAAATTTTGATTTATATTCCTTGATTTTTTTCTTGTTATCAAAATTTGATTCCACTTTTAAAATTTTATATTGTTCGGTGGTATTGCAATCGATTAAAATATTTTCTTTTGTTTTTAAAAGAATTGCATTTTTTTCACAATCATAAAAGTGAATATCGCAATTTTCTTCGTTTTTGGTAATTCCCATAATTTTGGTTCTTTTTAAGTTATTAAAACAAATAGTATTTATGTAAAAAGTTTGATAACCACACATGTTTAATATAGTACTTATAATTTTTCCCTTAAAACAAGTTTTATCAAATAAAAACTCTTGTCCTACATCTTTTGTAAAATATTTTTGTTTATATTCAAGGTCTCCACTTTTATATGATAAGTAGCCATTTTCAAGCATGTTCCATAAGTTAAATGCATAATCATAGTCATCATCTAAATCATATTTATTTAAAAAATTCATTAAATGATTTAAAAATAAATCATAATTATCAGTAAAATCTTTGAAATAAGCTTCCGTAATTTTATTTATAATTGATTTTGCAATTTGGAAAATCATAAAACTCATTAGAATAATAAATAATATCTGAGGTTTACTTTCTAAATTATCGCTAATATTACTGTATTGTTCTGCATGGTTTAAATAAAAATTTTCTAAATCTAGTATACTTAAGTCTATAGTATTTTTATTATAAACTTCATCTTTATAAGATTCATTATTTTTTGATAAAATTCCTTTTATGGACCCAATATCGCTAAAAACTAAAGAAGAAAGATATCTAAGTTCTAAATTTCCATTCCCATTTATAATTTTAATATCATTTAGTGAATATTTATCAAAATAAATAAGGTTTGTAGTATCAAAATAATAATATTCCCCATTATTTTCTACACAGGTAATCACATGGTTTCCTGAAATAATTCCTAATTTTGAAATAAATTGCAAAATTGTTGATTCTTCATAATTTGTATCTCAATTTATCAAAGCATCATTATGAAGAGGTGTTATGTTCACTTCATTAGAGGTAACATAACAAATTATAGTATTAGCATTATATCCTAATTTACGAAAATTGTCGGTTAACATATCAGCTATATTTAGACATACCCCTTTTCCAGTAATACATTCTATTCCAGCATTATCAAAATATAAATCACGTGAAGAAGTAAACTGAAATTGATGATTATTAGAAAAATATCCACCCCACAAAGCATAGTTATAACATTCAAAGACATCCATCGGATTTTTAATATCATTTGATAATAATAAATTTGTAAAATCTTCAATAATATTATCATACTCAATAACAGCTTTCTGATTAAAAATATTTTGCATTTTTCCTGTAAGTTTAAACTCACTTATATATATAAGTGAAGAAAAAGAGGTCATTAGTAAAAATTTTTTAATTTTGAAAGCTAGTTCTTTTTTTTTCATACAATCACCAACAATTTGATATTATATATTGTTTTATATGAAATAGCAAAGAAAAACTTTTGTTTTTTAGTGCAACAAGTTATTTTTCTTTAAATTAGCTGTGAATTGTAATAAAACTACTTGCTAAACTAAAATTTATTTGCTAAAATATATATAACTGAGAGAAATTTCATAAAATAAAAAGATAAACTTGAAAGTTTGTGAATTAAATGTAATCTCTTTGTTAATAGTATGTTTACAACACAATAAAAGTAAATATTATATAATTATAAAATAGAGGAAGTGAAAAAATGGACGGGACTTGAATGCTTTTAATTCAAATATGTTTTTTACCAATTTGTTTAATTTGATTATTAATAGTTTTAAAAAATTAAAGTGTTTAATGATCATTACATTAGTAATATTTATAAACCAATAAAAACTTGTATGTAATCTTTAATTATGGTAAATTATATAAAGCGAGGAAGTGAAAAGATGGAAACAATAAAAAGTTTAAATAATGTTATAGAAAAAGAATTAATGTTAAAAGTTGTTGATGACGGAAGAAAGTTACAAGAGTTATTGGTAACTGCTGAAGAAATATATAGAAATGTATTTTCTGTTTCAGCTCAGTATCAAGATTCAGAAAAAAATAATACACTTTTAGATGAAGAAGTTGTAAGATTAAGCAATAATATTAGTCGCCTTAAGTCAGCATTAAAGCCTTATATGCAAAATGAAGAGGAAAAAGAAATAAATCTTAAATAGAAAGCGTGGAAGTGAAAAGATGGAAACAGTACTTTTAATTGTATCAATATTATTAATAGCAATCGTTTTGCTACAAAGTAATAAAGCTAGTGATGCTAGTCAAATAATTACAGGCGGTAATGAGGCATTATTCCAAAATCAAAAAGAAAGAGGAGTAGAACTTTTAATAACGAGATTGACTATTCTTTTAGGAGCAATATTCTTTATAATTTCATTTATATTATTTGTCAAATAAAGGTTTAAACCTTTTTTTTATTGGATTAAGTTGCTATAATTAAAATAGGTGGGAATATGAAAAAAAATGGTTTTACATTTGTAGAATTAATAGTTATTATTGGCCTTCTAGCTCTTTTAGCCATAATTATTGGAACTAATATGGTTGGGTTACAAGGAAAACAGCAAGATAAAAACTATGAGGCTTTTAAGAAAAAGTTGGAGTCGGCAGCATGTCTTTATATTGAAAAAAGTAACCCTGAGTCATATAAAGGAACAGGTACTTGGAATAACTTTCGTAGTACATGTCGAAGTACTAGTGGATGTAATGTGAATTTAGGTTGGTTAATTGAAGAAGGTTTAATTTCTGAAGATTTAGCTAATCCTAGTATTGAAGATGATAAAAAGACAGAGGAAAAAGAAAATGCTGTTGTTAATATGAAAAATAAAACAGTCCATGTATCGTATAATAATGGTACAAAAAAATGTGAATATAACGAATAAAAAGGAATGATAAATAATGCGTGAAGAAATAATAAAAGTTATGAATAATGTTCATGAAGCTAAAGAAGCAATTGCTATAAATGATATGTTAGGTCTTAAAACAACTGAAGAGTATAAACTTCTTTTAGAAGAACTTCAAAAATTAGTTGATGAATATATTATGTTTTATACAAAAAAAGAGAAATATATTTTATTAAAAAATTGTCCATCTTTAAAAATAGGAAAACTTTCAGTTAATAAGAAAGGTTTTGGTTTTGTTATTTTAAAAGAAGAAGAGGATATTTATATTGATAGTAAAAATTTGAATAATGCTGTTGATGAAGATATTGTTTTATGTGAAGTAATAAATAAAAGTATTAAAAAAGAAGGTAAAGTAGTTAGGATAATTAAAAGAGACTTAAGTAATATTGTTGGAGAAGTTATTTTTGACGGAGATAAAGCCTTTATTAAAATAGATGATTCTAAAAAAAATATAGTTGTGGAACTTGATAAACATAGTAAAGCTAGTGTTGTGGAAGGCTACAAAGTCTTAGTTCAAATTGTTAAAGAATTGAAAAGAAATTATTATTTAGGTTCTTTAGTCAAAGTTTTAGGACATAAAGACGACCCCGGTGTGGATATTTTAAGTATTGCATATAAATATGGTATTTATGAAGATTTTGGTGAAGAAGTAGAAAAAGAGCTTGAAGATATTCCAAGTGAAGTAAATGCTGAAGAGTGTAAGAATAGAAGAGATTTAACTAATGAAATGATTTTTACAATTGATGGCGATGATACAAAAGATATTGATGATGCTATAAGTTTAGATATCTTAGAGAATGGCAATTATAAATTAGGGGTTCATATTGCTGATGTTTCGCACTATGTTAAAGAAAATACGGCTTTAGGGGATAAGGCTTATGAACGAGGTACTTCTTCTTATTTAGCTGATACTGTAATACCGATGATTCCCCATAAATTATCCAATGGTATTTGTTCTTTGAATGAGGGAGTTAGAAGACTTGCGATGTCTTGTGTTATGGAAATAAACTCTCAAGGAAAAGTTGTGGATTATGATATTTTTGAAAGTGTTATTAAATCTAAAAAGAAAATGACTTATAAGAAAGTAAATGACATAATAGAACGAAATATAATTGTTCCTGATTATGTAGAATTTGCTAATACGTTAAAGAAAATGAATGATTTGCATTTAATTCTTCGAAAAGAAAAAGTCGCTCGTGGTTATATCGATTTTGAACTTGATGAAGCAAAAGCTGTTCAAGATGAGAATGGAATTTGTATTGATGTTGTTAAAAGAGTATCAGAAAGTGGTGAAAAGCTAATTGAGGATTTTATGATTGCTGCTAATGAAACAGTGGCTACTCATATAGCTAATATGGATTTACCATTTATTTATCGTGTTCATGAAACTCCGAAAAAAGAAAAAGTGGAAGAATTTTTAAATTTAGTTCACTTACTTGGTTATAAATTAAAAACTAATGCTAATGAATTAACACCTAAGAGTATGCAAAAAATATTGTTAGAGTTAAGAGATAAAAAAGAATTTGAAATATTATCAAGTTTACTTTTACGTAGTATGCGAAAAGCGGAATATAGCAAAGATAATGTTGGACATTTTGGCCTTGCTAGTAAAAACTATACGCATTTTACAAGTCCAATAAGAAGATTTCCTGACCTTACCGTTCATCGTTTGCTAAAAACTTATTTAGTAAGACATGATTTATCAATGGCAACAATTGGAACTTTAGAAAACTCATTAGTTCAAGTAGCATTACAATCAAGTGAAAGAGAAGTAGCGGCAGTGAATGCAGAACGTGACGTCTTGGATATGAAAATGGCTGAATATATGGAAAGACATATTGGAGAAGAATATAAAGGTATAATTACTCAAATTACTTCTTTTGGATTCTTTGTGGAACTTCCTAATTTAGTAGAGGGGCTAGTTCATGTTAATACCCTAAAAGGTGATTATTTTAACTATATTCCTGAATTATGTGCTATGATAGGTAAATCTACTAAAAAGCAATATCGTTTAGGGGATACAATTAAAATTAAAGTTGTCGCAGCAAGTAAAGAGACATCTCTAATCGATTTTGAAGTAGTTGAAAAGAAAGAAAGTGAGTTAAGTGGAAATAAAGAATAAAAAAGCTTACTTTGATTATTTTGTTTTAGAAGAAATAGAGTGTGGAATAGAGCTTAAAGGAACAGAGATTAAGTCTATTCGTAATGGTAGTGCTAATTTAAAAGATAGTTATGCGATTATTAGAAATGGGGAGGTCTTACTACTTAATTCTTTTATCTCAAAATATGAACAAGGTAATCAGTTTAATCATGAAGAACGAAGAACAAGAAAGCTTTTATTACATAAGAAAGAGATTAGAGAATTAGAAAATAGTGTTTCGAAAGAAGGAAAGACACTAGTTCCTTTGAAAATGTATTTTAAAAAGAATAAGATTAAAGTACTACTTGGTCTTTGTCAAGGTAAGAAGTTGTATGATAAAAGAGAAACTATTAAACAAAGAGATTTAGAAAAAGAGGCTAGGTATGGTTTAAAGTAGGTTAAGTATTATAGGAGGAGTAAATGATAATAAAATTAAGACAAGAATTAGAAAAACAAGTTGATTTTTATAATTTTCTTAAAGAAAGAAATTCATCAGTTGAAGGTCATTATTCTTTAATAGAAGTTGATAATATATCTTTAATTTCTGATGCTGCTTTTAAAATACTTAATGAGTGTGGAAAAGTTATATTAAAGTTAAATACTTGTAATGGTTTATCGCAAGAAATTTTAGAAAAATTAGCAATTAATAAAGAAATTATTTATCAATTTACAGATGAACTAAATGAAATATCTTATACATTCGATGATTTATGTAAGATTTATGATGTTTTAGAAACTTTTAAATGTATTACAGATAATGCCGAAAATAATATCCATAAAATAGTTATGGTATGTAATATTATTACTTGGTTAGTGTGGTACAATGAAAAAGGCGACCAAAATAATGAGTATGCGACAGAAGAAGATATTATTATTTCAAGAAGTTTAAGAGGAAGTTTTTTTGAAGGGAAAGCAGTTTGTCTTGGGGTTGCTCTTACTTTAAAAGTAATCCTTAATTATCTTGGAATAGAAACTAATATTGTTGGTGGATATGGAGAAAATGAACATCATGCTTGGAATCAAGTAAAAGATGATGTTTATTACAACTTAGATTTAACTTTTGATTGGCAAGCATTTTTAATGGATTTAGAGTTTGCTAATACTTTAAAAAGTGATGAAGATTTTTATAAAAATCATAGTACTTCAGTACCATGGGAAGATTATTCTAATCTAAAAAGATGTTCGAAAAGTATATCTAATAATGAGATAAGATATTATAGTAAGACTATTCCTGAAAGTTTAAGAGTATTTTTAAAAGATAATCAATCAAAAGGTTTAAACAAATTATTAGAATACCGACAATATATTTTAGATAATAATGTTCCAACTATTTATAAATAATTCTTGACAAAACTAATGATAAAACATCAAATTTCATTAGTTTTATTAATAATTGCTAAAATAAAAAGAGATTACTTTACTTTAATTTACTCTTATATATATTTAAAGTTTTATCTTTTTTTTATGTGTGTTATAATTCTTATATAAGTAGGTGTTTTAATAATGAAAAAGAAAAAAATTGATTTTAAAAATTTAACAGAAAAACAAAAGAAAATGTTTATAATCGGAGGAGTTGGAGCTTTAGTTTTAATCTTTGCAATAGTTTGTGGTATTTTTCTTTTAAAAGGTGTTTCTAAAGATGATATAAAAGAAGAAGAACCACCAATTAAATTAGATATCCCTCAAGGTTTAAAAATACTTAATCCAGATTCTAGTTCTAGACCAATAGCAATAATGATTAATAATGCTCCAGCAGCAAGACCATATCATAGAGGATTACAAGATGCTTATATCGTTTATGAAATTGTTGTTGAAGGTGGAATAACAAGAATGATGGCTTTATTTAAAGATATCGATATGGACGAAGATTTAATTGGTAGTGTAAGAAGTAGTAGACATTATTATTTAGATTATGCGATGGAAAATGATGCAATTTATGTTCATCATGGTAAGAGTCCACAAGCACAGAGTGATATGTCAAAATATCGTATTGACCATATTGATGCTGAATCACCTGGCTTTACTCGTGACAAAAGCTTAGGAGTAAGTTCTGAACATACATCTTATGCTAATTTAAAAGGATTACAAGAAGTTATTAAGAAGAAAGGCTTTAGAACAACATTAAATAAAGATTTATTATTGAATTACAAAGTAGAAGAAGTTGATTTAAGTACTAAAGAAGGTGCTATAAAAGCTGATAAAGTAAGTATTACTTATTCAAATGTCAATACTTCTTCGTATACTTATGATAGTGAAAATAAAGTTTATTTAAGAACAATTAACGGCAAAGCTCATACTGACTATGATACTAAAAAACAATATACAGTAAAAAATATTATTACTTATCAAGTAGCTAACAACACAATTCCTGATGGCGGAAAAGGTCGTCAAGAACTATCTAATACAGGTAGTGGTACAGGTTATTACATTAGTAATGGTTATGCTGTTCCAATTAAATGGAGTAAAGATGCAAGAGAGAATCAAACTAAGTATACTTATATGAATGGGGAAGAAATTGAAGTTAATGATGGAAATACTTTTATTCAAATTCAACCAAAAGACCAAAATATAACTATCGAATAGGAGGAGCTATAGATGCTAGAAATTATTGCAGCATTATCTGATTATTATATAGTATTTACGATTATTGCCGTATTTGCTGTTTTTGCTTTAATAGGTTATTTATATGAAACAAAGCATGGAGCAACTGATATGAACTCGAAAAAGTTTTTTGCCGCTCCAGTTAATACTGATGTTGAGGCTTTAAAAAGTAGTGTTGCTAATAAAACTTTAAATACAACAGTTACAAATAATAATAAAAATAATAGTGAAGTGCCTAAAAATGATGGTGTGGATAAATTGTAAGAATTAGAGTAGACTAGTTCTTTTTTCTTGACTTTCCTAAAATACTTAAGTAGAATAGACTTCATTAAGTGAGGGGATATAATGTCAATAATAGGAGAATTAGTTGAAAATATATATAAGTATGGAAATTGTAAGTTATATACTGAAAGATGTTATTCAAAAGAAGTTGATGTTATAGAATTTATAGTTACTGAAGATGGATTAATAAAAACAATCCCTAAAATAGAGTATTACGATGAATACTTTTGGGATGATAATAAAAATGTTGATAAAAAGAATATTAATGCAACTTTAATAGAATCTGTAGAAATAGATTGTTATAATAATAGCGAATTAGTTTCTGCAATTTCTTACGCTATACATACAGGTCTTTATGTCAATAAAAACAGAAAAATGTTAACTTTTGAAGAAACAGTTCCTAAGGGTAATACAGATAAGGCGGTAAGATACTTATATCAAATCATATATTCAATGTTTCAAATAAGCCCAGATGAAATATTAAATTGGGAAGGAAATAAAGAACATAGTGACCATATGTTAGAAAGAGGTAGAAATGCTTTAAAATTTGATGTAGAAGAAGTAAGTTCGATTCAAGCAATTAAAAATATTGATTTAATGATGGAAATAGTAGATAGTAAAGTATGCACTATAAGAGAAATTTTGGCTAAAAATAGTTATTATAACTATCTATGGGGTATACATTTATGTAAAAATTATTATGGTTATGAAACAACTACTGAAGAAATAGAAGCAAATCACTATAAAAAAGAATTGGAAAGTTTTTGTGGGAATCATGAAGTTCTAAAATTTAATTTGCCTAAAAATAACTAAGCAAATCAAGGAGGTTTTGTGAGTGTTTGAGATAGAAAAAGAAAGATTAGTAAATAAAATTAATGAAAAAAATAATAGGCTTCAAGAAATTGGGAATAAACAAGTAGAAATAGAAAAAAGAGAAGAGATAATTAGTAAGTATGAAAATGCTTTACTTCACATTAAGTATTGGAAAAAATCTTTAATATTTATACTATTTTGCATAATAATTATGGGAATATTAATTGTGGCATTTAGTGGTTTTAGTTTTTTATATAGTTTTCTTTTAATTTCTATACTAGGGACATTAGCAGTAATATCGTTTTTAGGAGAGGATACTTTAAGAACTATTAAAGCAAAAAGAATAACAAAAGAAATTCAAAAAGAATATGAAAGCGCTAAGAAAATAGAAGAAAAAGATAAAGAATTAAAACTAGCATTAACAGAAGAATATAATAAAATAATAATGGAATTAGAATCTTTAAAAGAAATGCTAAGTTGGTTTAATAAAACTGAAGAAATGGAAAAATTAGGATACGTTGTAAAACAAATTATAAATAATAATCAAAGTCAAGTAGAAGAACAACAAGAATTAGAAAGACCTGGAATAGATACTACATCATCACTTAGAGTGGCATTTCCACCACTAAACTAGTAAGGAAAGAATAAGCAATTTTAAAAAACATATTATTAAATAAAAGAAAGTACTAAATTATCAGTTATGCTTGATAATTTTTTTAAATTTCAAAAAGTCGTTATAGTGGGTAGAAATAATTAATTAAATTTGCTATAATATTTTTACAGAATAAGGAGGCAAAAAATGACTTTAACATCAATATGGTCAGTTATTACCAAAATTATAGATATATCTATATTATGGTTGATGATATATTATATACTAAAAAATATTAAAAACAATGTCAAAATGGTTTTAATCTTAAAGGGAGTACTTTTAATAATTTTCTTTCAAATATTAAGTAATCTTTTAAATCTTTATACAGTAGGTTTAATCCTTCAATACGTATTAGAATGGGGACCTCTTGCTATTATTGTTATATTTCAACCCGAAATACGTAGTGTATTAGAATCCATTGGAAGAAGTCAATTACTTGGAAGACATAAAGTTTTATCAATAGATGAAAGAGAAAAAGTAGTTTATGAAATCATGGATGCTGTTGAATACTTAAAGAAAAATAGAATAGGAGCTTTGATTGTCTTGGAACGTGATATGTCATTACAAGAATATATTGACCCAGCAACAAAAGTTTATGCCGATTTAACTAGTCCTCTTCTTGGAACAATCTTTTTCCCTAACAGCCCACTACATGATGGTGGAGTAATTATCCAAGGGGATAGAATTACATGTGCAGGAGCAGTATTTAAAACTAGTATGGACCCAACTTTATCTAAAAGATTAGGTACAAGACATAGAGCTGCTTTAGGTATAGCTGAAGAAACAGATGCTCTAGCTTTAGTTGTATCTGAAGAAACAGGAAGATTAAGTATCGCTTGTAATCATGAAATTAACTACAATTTAACTTTAGATGAATTTAGAATGCTTTTAATTGAAGAATTAAAACCAAAATCAGAAATCTTCTATGATGCAGATACCGCTGAAAGTGAAGGTGATGAAGATGAATAAGATTTTGAAACCTTTTAAAGCTATGGGGAGAGGAATATACAAAGTATTAGATAAAATTTTAGTTACTCCCATTAGTAAATTAGTTTATAGTATTGGAAAGAAACTAAATAATGAAAGTAAAATAGAAAAAGTTTTAAATAGACCTAATGTAATGATTTATTTATCACTAATATTTGCTTTAATAGCTTTTTATTGTATAGATAGTAAGGCAGTAACTTTAGTTCAAACAGAGGCGGAAGTACTTACAAATCAACCAGTAACAGTTAAATACAATAGCAGTGCTTATGTTGTTGAAGGAGTACCTGATACAGTAGATATTACTTTAATGGGAAGAAAAAGTGACCTATACTTAGCTAAACGACTAGGAGATAATGAGGTAGTCCTTGATTTATCAGATTATGAAGCTAGTGATACACCAATAAAAGTAAAACTTACCTATAATAAACCTATTAACTCATTAACTTATAAACTTGACCCATCATATGTTACAGTAACAATTAAGAAGAAAGTAAGTTCTTTAAAAACTGTATCTCATGACTTACTAAACCTTGATAAATTAGACCCTAAACTAAGTGTTAAGAGTGTTGAATTATCCAAAAATGAAGTTGTTGTTAAAGGTAGTCAAGACACATTAGATAGAATTTCTTCAGTTAAAGCTTTAGTTGATTTAAGTAATTCTGATTTCACAGAAAAAGGAACATATACTGTAGATAACTTAAACTTAGTTGCTTATGATGAATCAGGAGCAATTCTAGATAATGTGGAAATAGTTGCCACAAATGTTAGTGCTACATTAGTCCTTGATAGTTATTCACAAAAAGTTCCAATTAAAGTAATGACAACAGGTGACTTGGAAGATGGTTCAGCTATTAGTTCGATTCTAATAAATGGAGCAGAAACTCATACAGTTACTATTTATGGTGACCAAGAAGAATTAGACAAGATTACTAGTGTTCCTGTTACCGTAGATGTAAGTGGTCAAGGAAGTAGTGGTTCCAAAACATATAATGTAACTATTTCGAAACCTACTGGAGTAAGATATATTGATGAGACTAGTTGTACTGTGGAACTTAAATTTGGGGAAGCCAAACAAACAACTATTAAGATTAACTCAATTGAAAGAAGAAACTTAGGTAGTGGATTGTCTGTAAATCTTGCAGAAGTTACAGAAATACCAGTTCAAGTTATTGGTGTTCAAGAAGTAATTGATAATATCGATGCCTCTTCAATCAAAGCATTTGTTGATTTAACAGGATATACAGTTGGTGAAACAACAGCAGTTGTACAAATCGAGGCGGAAGACCAAAGAGCACAATATATAGTTACAGAACCAGTAAAATTAATAATTACTTCAAATACTAACAAATAACAAAAAATCTACTAAAAAAGTAGATTTTTTTGTGAGGTTAAATATTACTCATGTCTTAAATCATAAAAGTACATGCCAATATTTATTAAACCACAGATTCCAACAATGCTATAAACAATTCTTGTTAGAGTACCATCACCGAAAAGCATTGTTACTAAGTTGTAGTCAAATAAACCGATAAGTCCCCAGTTTACTGCACCTATAATTGTAAAAGCTAGGGCAATTTTCTGTACTAATTCCATTTCATCACTCTTTTCTAATACTATTATGGGTAGTTTATTTTAATTTTATGCATGAATAATTACACTTCTTGTGAAATATATTTTAAATAGAAAAGGAATGAGGTAAATTGAAAAAAATTTTTGTTTTATTATTAGCGGTAGTTTTTGTCCTGTCAGGATGTGGAAAGAAAGAAGAAAAAGTAATTGATAAATTTAAAAAAACGATGGAAAATACTGATGCTTACTATTTAAAAGCAGTTATGGATATAAGTAATGATGAAGATACATTTAACTATGATGTTGAAGTCTATTATATGAAAGATAATTTTTACAAAGTACTACTTAAAAACAATGTTAATGAACATGAACAAGTAATCTTAAAGAACAATGATGGTGTATTTGTGGTCACTCCTAATTTAAATAAGAGTTTCAAATTTCAAAGTGACTGGCCAAATAGTAGTAGTCAATCATATTTATTAAATGTTATCTTAGATGATATAAATAAAGAAGAAAATTTAGAATTAGAAAAAGAAGATGAAGGATATAATGTTGCTAAAGTAGCAGTAAACTATCCTAATAATGTTGAGTTAAAATATATGAAAGTTTATTTTGACAATGATGGAAATATTAAAATGGTTAAAGTATTTAATACAGAAGATTTAGTTAGAATAAATGTTGAATTTAAAGATATTGACTATAAAGCTAAATTAAAAGAAGATGACTTTGCTTTAAATACAGTTATCGATGGTGATTGTTGTGGTAATACCGAAGAAACAGGAAAATTAGAAGACATCATCTATCCTTTATATATTCCAACTGATACTTATTTAAAAAGTAAAGAAACTATTGAAACTGATAATGGAGATAGAGTAATATTAACTTTTGCTGGTGATAAAAACTTTGTACTTGTTGAGGAAGCAAGTAAAGTAAATAGTGAATTCGAAATTATTCCAGTGTATGGGGAACCTTTAATGCTTACAAATTCTGTTGGAGCAATGAGTGCTAATTCTCTAACTTGGAGTACAAACAACGTTGATTACTACCTAACAAGTAACGATTTAACGAATAGTGAGATGTTAACTGTAGCACATTCCCTAACTGTTACAAATATGGATATTGGAAAGTAAAATATTTGCTTTCCTTTTATTTTATGCTATAATTTTACTAGGTGGTTTATATGAATAAAGAGACTAAAAAGATAAATAATTTTAAGACAGAAGAACAAAAAGAAATAATTAAGTTTATAATCATTCTTGTCGTTGTGGTAGCATTAGTAGTAGGTATTTATTTCTTTACAAAAAAATTTGTGACAAAAGATGAAGAAAATAAAGAAACACAAGCAGTTACAGGTACAGTTAATTATAATGTAACGATTATTGGAGAACTACTAAATCGTCCTTATGATGAGTACTATGCTATTATCTATGACTCAACAAGTAATGATGCTGGTAAATATCAAGGAATATATTCGCAATTTACAACTGGTGAAAATTCAACTACAAAAATGTATTATATTGATTTGTCTAATAAATTAAACGAGTCTTATTATAGTGAGGAAGAAAGTAATCCTAAAGCAACTAATATTAAAGAGCTTAAACTAGGAGACTTTACTTTAATTAAGGTTAAAGATGGAAAGATTGTTAAATACTTAGAAGATGAAAAAGAAGTCAAAAAAGAGTTAGGAATGAAAGATTAGTGTAAACTAGTCTTTTTTCAAGAATAAATTTGTGCTATTATAATATGGAAGGTGAAAATAAAAATGGCTAAGAAGAAAGAAGAAACTAAAATAAGTAGTACAAAGAAAATAAAAGCTCATAAAGTAAAAGATTTAGATGGTACTACTAAAAAGAAAAAGAAAAATGCTTTTTTCTATTCGACACAAGAGTTATTAATCGTTGTTATTGTTACTTGCTTGATATCTAGTGTCACAACAGCAGCTGTCTTATATTTTAAAAATAGAAGTGATAATGCTATAGCTTATCATCGATTAAGTGATGATGAGGGATTAACTAATTTTGTTAATTTATATGCTGATATCGTAAAGAATTATTATGAAGATGTTGATAAAGAAGGAATGATTAATGCAGCTACTAATTCGATGTTATCTTTCTTAGGAGATGATTATACATCTTATTTGAACGAGGAACAAGCAGGTGCATTAACGGATAAATTAGATAGTAAATATGAAGGAATTGGAATTCAAATAACAGGGAATATAGTTTATACTGTTTTTGAAGGTAGTCCAGCAGAGAAAGCAGGCTTAAAAAAAGGTGATGTCATTAAAAAGATTGATGAAATAGATATTACAGTGGATAACTATACAGCTATAACGGATAGAATTAAAGAAGATAAAGATGAATTTAAATTGCTTGTTTTAAGAGGAGAAGAAGAATTAGAGTTTACTGTTGGAAAAGGCAGTATAGATATGCCTGTAGTAGAATATAGTCTAGTTAAAGATACGAAAATTGGCTATATATCAATAAGTACTTTTTCTAATTCTGGTCCTAAACAGATGGAAAATGCTTTAAAAGAATTGAAAGAAGAAGGTATGGAGTCTTTAATAATTGATGTTCGTAATAACACTGGCGGTTATTTGAAGTCAGCTTCTGATATAGCTAAATTATTTTTAGAAAAAGGCAAAGTTATTTATAGTTTAGAGTCTAAGAATAAGACAAAAGATTATGTTGACGATACTAGTACTAGTACAAGTTATGATATTGTTGTTTTGATTAATGGTGAGTCAGCAAGTAGTAGTGAAGTATTAGCAGCAGCTTTAAAAGATAGTTATGGAGCTACCTTAGTTGGACAAACATCTTATGGTAAAGGTAAAGTTCAAACGACAAAGGGACTTGATAATGGAAGTATGATTAAATACACATCTTCTAGATGGCTTCGTCCTAATGGAGAGTGCATTGATGGCGTTGGCATAGTTCCTGATTACGAGGTTAAACTAGAAATAGATGAGAAGACTAATACAGTTATCGATACTCAGATAGAAAAAGCTATTGAATTGTTGAAATAAATTAGGTATATAAAGTATTAATTCTTTCGGGAGTTGATACTTTTTTTATGAGTACTAGACCAAAAGAAAAAGCAATTCCTTATTTAGAAATTGCTTTATTTAAAAGTATGCTGAACTGCTTCTTCAGGCTCTGGATAGTTTCTTAATTCTTCTTCAATGCTTAGCATTTGTACTTCTAATTGAGCTTTTTTTTGTAATAGTTGCTTTTTCTTAACGGTTCTATATTTAGCTATGATACCTTCACCTAGTTCTTTTTCAATATATGCTTTTGCTTCTTCTTCATCTCCATTACCGTAAAGACGAGGAGGATAAAAATAATCTTTATCATATAAATCAATACTTACTGGTTTTATGATAGAACTTGGTAATTCTTCTCTTGTAAATGCACTAAAACCTGCTAATCTGAAAAACAATTCTAAATCATCTAACTTATAATCAGCAATATAATGGAATACTAAAAATTTTAAAAGAGTATTATTTTCGCAATCGTTATGTTTATTTTGAAATATATATTTTCCTGATTGTGTTAAACTATATTTTGTATGTAATTTAAATTGAAAATAATTTTCTTGCATAAGATTCTTTCTCCTTTCTAAAATGTAATTGTTATTATATTTAAATAAAATCATCATGTCAAGGGCAACTTCTCTTGTAGTTATTAGGAATATAGCTTCTTTTAATTTGTTATTTTACCATATATATTGTATAATACACTAGGAAGTGGAAATAATGGATAATATCAAAGTAGGAGATAAATTAGCAATTCATTGTTATAAACATAATGGTAAAATAGATAGAATATCAGATGAAGCGACAGTATTAGAAATAACTGATGAAATGATGGTAGTTGCTAATTATAAAGCTAAATTAACAGAAAGTGATGGCAGAAGTCATAGAACAAATGAAACAGCAATAATCTTTTTTTATAAGAATCAGTGGTTTAACATAATTGCTCAATTAAAAAAACCAGGTTTATTTTATTATTGTAATATTGCTACACCATATTTAATAGATGGAAAAGTTATCAAATATATTGATTATGATTTAGATTTGAGAGTTTTTCCTGATGGTGGTTTTAGAGTTTTAGATAGAAACGAATATAATTATCATAAAAAGACTATGGGTTATTCTAAAGAATTAGATTTAATTATTCGAACACAGTTGACAAAATTAATAGACATGAAAAGAGCCTTAAAAGGACCGTTTGAGCCGGGGATAGTAACAAAATATTATAATATGTATGAAAAATTGTAAAAAGTATACAATTTTTTTCTTGCATTTACATATTATTTATTGTATACTAAATTCGTTCTTGCAAAAAGAGCAATAAAAATATGTCAAATTTTTTAAATTTTTGCTTAAAAATCAACTAAAAAGTAACTATTTAAAAAAAAGTTAAAAAAATGTCAAAAAAGTGTTGACATCATACTTTGAATTTGGTATATTACTAGTGCACAGCGAAAAAGTAGTGCGAAAACGATCTTTGAAAACTAAGTAAAAAAGTCAATTTGAGTAAGCTTGGATAAAAAACTTAGGATAAAGATGATAATATATCATTTTTTTATTGAGAGTTTGATCCTGGCTCAGGATGAACGCTGGCGGCATGCCTAAGACATGCAAGTCGAACGAAGGGACCCATTGATGGTGGAGTGCTTGCACAAAGCCTGATTTGGATTTTTCCCTTAGTGGCAAACGGGTGAGTAACACGTGGGTTACCTGCCTCAAAGCTGGGGATAACGTTTGGAAACGAACGCTAATACCGAATGTGCTCTACGGAGTAAAGAAGCCCTTAAAGCTTCACTTTGAGATGGGCCTGCGGTGCATTAGCTAGTTGGTGGGGTAATGGCCTACCAAGGCGACGATGCATAGCCGAACTGAGAGGTTGATCGGCCACACTGGGACTGAGACACGGCCCAGACTCCTACG